>DXEN01000089.1 GCA_019114945.1 Candidatus Parabacteroides intestinigallinarum
CAATACTTGATTTTGACACACCTTAATCTCATCGATTATAGCAAATTGGAAGCCAATTCAGACAATTGACTACGTTCACCTTTTATCAAGTTAACGTGAGCGAACAGTTCCTGTCCCTTCATTTTATCAATCATATACGCCAAACCATTACTTTGGGCATCTAAGTATGGGGAATCTATCTGTTGGATATCACCCGTAAATACCATCTTCGTCCCCTCACCCGCACGTGTAATAATCGTCTTGATCTCATGGGGTGTCAAGTTTTGCGCCTCATCAATAATGCAATAGGTTTCCGACAAACTACGTCCTCGTATGAACGCCAATGCCTCAATCACCAGCTGATTGTTCTTCTGCATATCATCAATCTTACGCACATCCGGATTACCCGGAGCGAACTGGGCTTTTATCACATTCAGATTATCGAACAACGGCTGCATATAAGGGGCTACCTTTTGTTTCTCATCGCCAGGTAAAAAGCCAAGATCTTTATTCGCCAAAGCGACAATCGGGCGAGCCAACAGAATCTGCTTATATAGTCCCGCTTGTTTCAACGCGGAAGCTAAAGCCAACAACGTTTTTCCCGTTCCTGCTTTTCCCGTCAAGCCCACCAATTTAATATTCGGGTCATTCAGGATCTCGAAAGCAAAGCTTTGTTCCGCATTGCGAGGTTGAATACCAAAGTTCGTACCTTTCTCTACTTTCTTTATTTTATTAGTGAAAGGATTATAACGAGCTAAAACGCTATTTCGCACACTTTTCAATATGAAACACTCATTGGGCTCCAATTTCAACTTGATCTCCAAATCATCCGCGGTTATGCCTTCAGGCGAACTATAAATTTTATCAATCAAATCCGGGTCAATATTTTCATATGTTTCTTGCGCCCGCTCGAAAATATCGACATTTACAACTTTATCTGTAATATAATCTTCCACGAGAATACCTAAGGAACGCGCTTTCATGCGAAGGTTCACATCTTTGCTAACTAAAATCGTCTTCACTTTCGGCTTCTTCTCGGCGATTGTCAATGTACAAGAAAGTATGCGATGATCGGGGGTTTTCTCAGGAAAAGACATAGCGATCTTTTCTTGGTATTTATCGCCTGTCACGATATACAGGGTGCCTTTACCCGGTCCTAAGGGCGCCCCTTTCAAAAACAAATCATTACTGGTCAATTGATCCAATTCTCGCACGAATTCCCGTGCGTTGTAATTAATCTGCTCATTTCCCTTTTTAAATTTATCCAATTCTTCCAATACTACGATCGGCAGATAAATATCATTCTCTTGGAAGTTCTCAATGCACTTATAGTCATGTAAGATGACATTCGTGTCCAATACAAAATTCTTTTTCGCTCCCATGGTCTATCGATTTAAATGATTGTTTTATATTTAAAAAACAAATCTGGGTCACCAATAGTTCAGCCAAGGGCACAAGAGATAACGTCCAATAACAAATTTACCCAAGTACGCACGCGCACTTGGGTAAATTAACCAAAGAAAGGAGAAAGATCACCCTTCTTTCTTATAAAGGAACAAATTACTTATTCATTTCAGCCTCAATCGCCTCAAACTTGTCGCCCATATTCAAGTTATAGTAAATACCTCTTAAGGCAATCATGTACTCTCTCTCGTCAGGCTTCATCTCATGCGCTTTCTCAAAGTAAGGCAAAGCTTGTCTGAAGAACTCTTTCGCCTTCTCCAACTCTACTTGATACTGTTTCGCGTCGTTGATCATGTTTGCCTCACCTTGCTTATTCACGCCTTGGTTGTAATATACACGTCCCAAGTTGGAAATAGACTCTACATAATTCGGATCAATCTCCAAAGCCTTCTTAAAATACTCCTCGGCTTTAGCATAATCTTTCACGCCTGTCTCATAGACACGTCCCATTACATCATAAAGTTGGGCGTTTTTCGGATCCTTGCTGATTGCCGTATTCAAATACTCTATCGCCTCGTTGTTCCGATTCGAGTAGATATACTGGTTGATAAGGCTCAACAAATAGTAAGGCTCATCCGGGAACTTTTGCATACCTTCCTTCAATGTCTTCTCCAAATTTACGGTATCCTTGGCTTGCTCATACTCATAGCACAAATACTGATAAACATCATTCGCCCTATAATCCGTATTCTTCGCACGCTCCAAAGCCGCGATCGCCGTCTTGGAATCGCCCAATTGCGTAGCCGCTACAGCCGAATAGAATTGAACGGTCATAAAGTTCGAGTCTCTCTCCGCTACAGGCTCGCCCTTGAACATCTCCAAATCAGAGATCTTCAAATATTGCTCGAAGAAGTCGTAAGCCTTTTTATAATCCTTTTGATCGAAATAATAAGCGCCACCATTGATATAGTAAACATGGTTCGCGCTCAAGATACCCTTGATCTTTTTCGTCCATTTCGGCTTCACTTTACCCTTCTCGTTCGGAAGCTGATCCAATTCGTACGATTTCTCGAAATAAGGCAAGATACTACCCAAAGCCTCATACATAACAGGTTCGTTCGGCTGTTGACCCAACATCTGCTTCGCCTGCTCCTGATTAAACTGCTGATCCTCGATGAAACCGGCAACATACCAAGTTTGAGCGTTGTCTTTCGTCTCGGGGTTCTCCAAAGCTCCCTTGATAAGGGCCCGGGCCTCCGTAAAATCTGGAGTTGTTCCTTTGGCAAGACTCTCTGCCTCTTTTACCGCTTTCTTCTGCGCGAAGGAGGCTGATGCCACTACACATAGCGCTACTGTAAATAAAACTTTTTTCATTGTAAAAAATAATTTTGAGATTAATATTTCTATTTGTTTAAAATCATTCTACATCATCACTATCATCCACACGATCCGGATTCACGTCGTTTATGGGCTCCACATCGTTTTGCATCGCCTCTTTCTCGGCCTTCTCTTCCGCGATCTTCTCCTCGCTCTCGGATAGGACCTTGCAAACAGAGGCGATCTCGTCATTCCGTTTCCCTAAATTAATTAAACGAACTCCTTGCGTGGCACGACCAATAATATTGAGATCCGCGACTTTCATCCGAATCGTAATACCTGATTTGTTGATAATCATGATATCATTCTCATCCGTAACATTTTTAATCGAGACCAATTTACCGGTTTTCTCCGTGATATTGATAGTTTTCACTCCTTTACCACCACGATTCGTAATTCGGTAATCGTCGATAGAGGAACGTTTCCCATATCCTTGCTCCGATACGACAAGCACCGTCTCCTTCTCTTTATCCTTGATACAAATCATACCAACGACCTCGTCGTTCCCATCATCGTCCAACGTCATACCTTTAACACCCGCGGCGGTACGTCCCATCACACGCACGGTACTCTCGTGGAAACGGATGGCACGCCCGTTCCGATTGGCGATAATCACCTCGTTGTCGCCATTCGTCATCCGTACCTGTATTAATCCATCATCCTCATGCAGCGTAATAGCGTTTACGCCATTCTGACGCGGCCGGGAATAAGCCTCCAACAGTGTCTTCTTTATCACGCCTTTCTTCGTACAGAACAGCAAATAATGCGAATTGATGAACTCCGTATCGGTTGTCAGTTTCTTCACGCGGATAAAAGCCTGTACCTTATCGTCCGCCTCGATGTTCAATAAATTCTGGATAGCGCGACCTTTCGAGTTCTTCGCTCCCTCCGGAATCTCGAACACCTTTAACCAATAGCATTTACCTTTCGCCGTGAAGAACAACAGAGTAGCGTGCATGGAAGCCGCGTAAATATATTCCACGAAATCCTCCTCGCGTGTCTCGGAGCCTTTCGCCCCAACACCGCCTCGGCCTTGCGCCCGAAACTCGCTCAATGGCGTCCGCTTGATATATCCCATGTGAGAGACGGTAATAATCATCTCATCGTCCGCATAGAAATCCTCCGGATTCAATTCCTCGGAAGCATAGACAATATCCGTCTTCCGCTCATCGCCATATTTTTCCTTGATTTCCAGCAGTTCGTCCTTGATCACTTTCATACAAAGGTCGTCATTCTCCAAGATTTCCCTCAAATACGCGATCAACTTCTCAATCTCCTCGTACTCCGCACGCAACTTATCTTGTTCCAAACCTGTCAATTGACGGAGCCTCATCTCGACGATGGCACGAGCCTGCGCTTCCGACAACGAGAAACGACCGATCAAACGCTCGATCGCTTCTTGGGGACTTTTTGAAGCCTTAATAATGGCGATAACCTCGTCTATATTATCGGAAGCGATAATCAAGCCTTCCAGGATATGCGCCCGCTCCTCCGCCTTCTTCAAGTCGAACTTGGTCCGACGGATCACGACCTCATGACGATGATCCACGAACGCCTCTATCAAGTCTTTCAAATTAAGCAACTTCGGACGGCCATTCACCAACGCGATGTTATTCACGCTAAACGAGGACTGCAGGGATGTCAGCTTATACAATTTGTTCAACACCACACTCGAGTTCGCGTCGCGCTTCACGTCGACGACAATCCGCATACCTTGCCGGTCGGACTCATCGTTCACGTTCGAGATCCCGTCAATCCGTTTCTCGTTGACCAAGTTCGCGATGTCCTTGATCAACTCCGCCTTATTGACCAAATACGGAATCTCGGTAATGATAATCTTCTCATGATTATTCTCCACCTCGATCTCCGCCTTTCCACGCAACACGATGCGTCCGCGCCCCGTCTCGAAGGCCTCCTTCACACCCGCGTATCCATATATAGTAGCGCCTGTCGGGAAATCTGGGGCCTTGATATAGCGCATCAACCCCTCCACATCGATATCTCCACGCGCGTCGATATAAGCGACACAACCATCCAGCACCTCACTTAAATTGTGAGTGGGCATATTCGTAGCCATTCCGACCGCGATACCGGAGCCTCCGTTCACCAACAAATTAGGAATACGAGTCGGCAACACCGTCGGCTCTTTCAACGTATCGTCGAAGTTCGGCTGAAAATCCACGGTATCCTTATCGATATCCCGAAGCATCTCCTCGGCCAACTTGCTCAACCGGGCCTCCGTATAACGCATAGCCGCGGGGCTATCCCCATCTACCGAGCCAAAATTACCTTGCCCGTCCACCAACAGATATCGCATCGACCAGGCTTGCGCCATGCGAACCATGGCAAAATACACGGACGAATCGCCGTGCGGATGATATTTACCTAAAACTTCACCAACTATTCTCGCAGATTTCTTATAAGGCTTGTCGGATGTGTTGCCCAGCTCGTTCATCCCGAATAAAATCCGGCGGTGAACCGGCTTGAAACCATCCCTAACATCGGGAAGAGCACGAGAAACGATCACGGACATTGAATAGTCAATGTACGCCGATTTCATTTCCTCCTCGATGTTAATCTTTATAATTCTGTCTTGATCAACCATTTAGTTTTATATTTATTACACTCGATATCTCTCCTCTGAAAAAGTGCACTAAGGTAAGGTTTTTCCACTAACCACGAAAGAAATTGCCTCTAAATTTTTACGTCACGGCCGCACTTCCGGCTTGTTTTAGAATAATGGCACGAATTTTGATAAGACTTAAAGGTAGATTATGTAATTTCGCGTGATCAGTACATTATATATTATATATGAGAAATTATTCGAGAAGATTGATTGACGTTATCGAATATAGCCGGGAGGAGGCCGTAAGGCTCCAGAACAGCTATATCGGGCCAGAACATTTAATGCTCGGCATCATCCGCGACGGCGAGGGCGAGGCCATCCGCTTGTTGCGCGAGCTGCACGCCAACCCCGTGGACATTAAACGAAAGATCGAGCAAGAGATAAAGAACACGTACGAAACGGAAGACGCCATCCAGCAGGAAATCGCGGTCAGCAAGACCACGGAGCGAGTCCTGCGTATGAGCATGCTGGAGTCGCGTATGCTGAAGAAAGAGGAGACCGGTACGGAACACCTACTGCTGGCCATCCTGAAAGAGGAGTTCAACGTGGCGGCGAAGGTGCTGAACGACGCGGGCATCACCTACCAGAAGGCGCGCGAGGCGTTGACAAACGGCGGCATGCCTTCCCCCGAACCCCAAGAGAGAGAGGAGGAAGACATAGAGGAAGTAGAGGAACCGATGGACGGATATACGGACGACGACGAGGAAGACGAGGAGGAGAGCTTCCCCGCGCGGCGGGAGAACAACCCACGCCCCTCCTCCGGGGCGAGCGCCGCGCAGCCCAAGGCCCCCAACGACACGCCGGTATTGGACAACTTCGGCACCGACATGACACGGGCCGCGGCCGAGAACCGGCTGGACCCCATCGTGGGGCGCGAGAAGGAAATCGAGCGGCTGGCGCAGATATTGAGCCGCCGGAAGAAGAACAACCCCGTGCTGATAGGCGAGCCCGGCGTCGGCAAGTCCGCCATCGTCGAGGGGCTGGCCCTGCGAATCATCCAGCGGAAAGTGTCGCGGGTGCTGTTCGACAAGCGGGTCATCAGCCTCGACATGGCCTCCATCGTGGCGGGCACCAAATACCGCGGGCAATTCGAGGAGCG
>DXEN01000090.1 GCA_019114945.1 Candidatus Parabacteroides intestinigallinarum
GATATATGTCTTATCGTCTTATTCGCTTATCGAACGACTGCCTTTACGGCCTCACCGTCCACCGTTACGACTACGATACCTGCCGGTACGTTGATCGTCTGGTTGTCGGAGGTCAGCGTCGTGCTGGCTACTACCTTACCCAGGATGTTGGCGATGACTACGTTCTTGCCAGCGGCGCCCTGGATCTCTACCGTACCGTTGCCGGCGATTACCTTCACGCCCTCAACCTCGTTAGCGATTGCCTCGTTAGCCGTCGGATCACCTTCCGTAATCGTAAACTTCATGGCTTGCTCCTTTTCGTCAGTCCAAGTCAGCTTCTCGTTTACGGCGTACAGATAATTCTTTGTAGCGCCGCTCAATGAACGAACCACATATTGATCCTCGGAATCATCGGCCAATACAATCTGAACCTTGAAGTTCTTCAAGCCACCGAACGTACCCTCGTCGTCAGCCTTCACGGCTACGTTCTTCATCTCACCCTTGATCATCGTAGCGATCGTGTCGCGGGTAGCGTTGATCGTACCTACCTTGAAGATAGCCTTCGTTACGCCATCAGACCACTCATACTCTCTCTCGTAGTTACCCGTAGCGGCGTAGTACTCAACAGAATCCTGCGGGTGGAACAAGTAAGCGCGCTCAGCGGAGCCCTCGATACCCTTCGAGATGTAGAACGACGGAACAACCGCGTCCTTATCCGTTACGTGCAAGTAGAGGTTGAACGGATTCTCGTCTACGACGATACCATCGTGGTTAGCGTCCATAGAGATGTAGTCGCCCATCTCGCTCTTCATATATACGTAACCCTCCTCAGCCGGATAGCTAACCTCCGGAGCCTCCTCGATCAGATACGTATGCAATGGATATTGATTAGCCGCTGTATGACCCAATTCAGTCGGTAAAGCGTAAACACTAACAGGTTCATCATATTGTCCATAATATCTATTGTTGTTATTCGTACTCCAAGCATCCGCAGCGACAACAGATTTTGTATTCTCATCGAAAATCGTTTGAACATTTGCCGCTACACTCATAGTCGAAGGAATCAAATAGATAGAGCCATCAGCGTTCTGCTTGATGATGAACTTCTGATCCGCATCTTTAGCGAAATCATACAAATCATCCGCATCTTCAGCTTCTTTCAAATATTCATAAGGATCTACATACTTATTGCCATTACGGCCATAAGAATCCGCATCTTCGAAGGAGTTATCATTCCACAAAAGGTAACCCGTCTCCTCACCATCAGTGATGTATTGCAACTTATATTGATAAGCGTAAGCCACATCCGCTTTCGCCTTCACGGTGACATGACCGTTGTCGTTGTAAACGAAGCTGCGCTCTACGATCTTCTTCGCACTCTTCGACTTGATTAATTGCCATTGAGCGGCATCCGAAGACTCATTTACAAACACATTGCCCTCTCTATCACCAGTAGTTAATTGATAAGAATCACTAACAACCGCATACCACTTATTAGAAGTCTCGTTGTTATCGCGGGCGAACGCCATCGTTACCAACGTCTTGTCGTCTACGTTCAAGAAACCGGCGTACGGATCAACCTCAACGGCCTTCAACTCGATAACCAGCTTATCCAACATAGCGTGAACCTCACCTGCGGTCTCGTTGTACGTGTTCTGATTTACATAAATCGGAGTTACGTTCGTAGCAGCTACCTCATCAGCCTCGGCTGCGGCATCATCGTCATTCACGCGGCTTACGGCCAACTCATAAACGTTCTCCTGACCCTCTACCGGGAACAACTTAGCGGTGAACGACTCGTCGGTCTCACGGTTCGTAAACGTAACGTCGTTATCCTTTACCTCGGTGATTACCCATTGATAAGCCGGTGTGTTCTCCATAGCCAATACTTTCGCCTTAGCAGCGAATACGAAATTAGTCTCAGAAATCAACTCACCAGGATCATTAGGATCTTGATAATATATCGTTTTTGCCGCAACTGTCAAGTACTTGCCATAAGCGCTCTCAACGTCCTCCTTGTCAATCTTCTGATTAGTTTCCTGCTCAACACCGCCCAATACACGGATGCTGTAAACGGCTGCCTTCGCCTCCTTGTTCAACAGGTCGATACCGTCAATCATGCCGGAAGCGGCCAAGTTGAAGATAAACTTCGGATCGTCCAATACTTGCGTAGCCAAATAGTTATTCGTAGAGTGACCAATTACATTCAAACGAACAGTCTTTTGCGTATGAGCGGCCTCCGAATCCTTCGCTTTATAGCGGAATTTATTGAGCGTCAACGCGTAAGGATAGCTACCTACGTACGTCTTGTTCACGGTGAAGCAAGCGTTCAAGATAGAAACCTCGTTGCCCTGCGACATCCACTCCTTATCCGGATCGGTGTCCTCAACATACAGGTTCATATCCTTGATCTTCATCGTTGTTAAGGCGTAACCCTGGCCTTCCTCACGGTCCGCTACCGTAGCCTCAACTGTCTCCGTCGAGCTTACAGCGATTACCGTAGCGTTCATCCAAGAAGCGTAGTCGGTCTTCGCCGAACCATCAGCCTTAATCGGGGCGTTCTCCGTGAAGAAATACATACCGGTAGGAATCAGCTGTTTTGCATCCGCATATGTAGGATTCTGACTTCCATCCACGGTAATAGCACTTTTAAGATATACAGCTACAATCTTTTGGTCACCGAACAAGTTGCCAATCAATTCTTTCGAATCCGGAGTATTCACGCCAAACGAGAAGCCGCTACCGTTATATAAGGCGTTCAATTCCTTGTAGTCCGTCAAGCCCGGAGTCTCTACGGCGTAGAATTCCAAATTATCAGTTGTTGCTGCTGTTTGTGTAACCGAAGTCATTCCATCAGCATTCCAAGACAATTTGTAGTCAATTCCACTAATTACAGCCGTCAAAAGACCTGTAGCGGGAGCTTTCTGAGCCTTACCATCGGTACCCATACCATACGCTACACTTGCATTGCCATCACGGAACAAGAACAAGCTAACCGTATTTTTAGCCTCCTCTTTCGCATTAAGCTCTACTGTTTTAGAGTTCTTATTGATACGCAAAACATCGCCCGTAGCCTTGTTCGTCAACGTATAAGAAGTCTCGGAAGCACCCGTTGCCCAAGTAACCGTCCAAATCCAGTTAGCCAATTCTTCCTCGTCAACGCTATTGAATTGTGTTCTACCGTCGACATAAATCGAAAGAACGTCCTCCGTAATCTTCCCCTCTGAGTCCTTATCCGTGAAACCATAGAGGATGTCATTAATGGACATAAACACCTCTTGCCCTTGAGATAATTTATCTCCGGCGATAGGATCCTTTCCAATAGGAAGGACTATATCCTTCGCCCAAGCACTACCACACAGTGAACCTGCTACCAGCAAGCCCGCTGTAAATAAAGTAGAAATCTTCTTGTTCATAAATCAAATCATTTAGTATTAATAATAATGTTAATTAAGTGCTTCTCTTTCTTCGTCTTACCCCTCCTTTCGAGGGTTGTTTCAGTGCCACTTAAACCATCGTTTTAATGGTACGTTTTTTAGGGCGCGTTTCGTTAGCTAAAATAGTTCGTAATCGGAAAAAGCAGGTTTCGTTGACGATAGCCTATCCCATTGATAAGAAAGCGAATAAGTAGTGAAAAAAATACCCGGAAAGAGTTGCAGGTATCAAAGAAACGCGTACCTTTGCAAACGTACCATTTAAACGATGGTTTTAATGGCACTAAAACGCACCTCTCTTTTATGCATATACCGCATTGAAATACAGTTATTTACTATCTAGATAACGTATATTCCCGTTATAGGGTTAGATACCTATAAATAATGTACGCACGTACCTTATATAAATAAGAGTTCGACCTCTTCGAGGTCGCTTCCAGAAAGGGTTGTACGCGATCCGAAGGTGTCGCTTCGCTCCACCAGCGGTTACATAAAGTGGGACGGTTCCACCGTCCTGCAAGGCCTCCAGCCAATGATTATCAATTTGTCAATTGATTAACACACCCCCTGCCCCCTCTCAAGAGGGGAATTGTCAATAGCCCACCCACAAAGCGCTTATCGCGAGCATATATCACGCCAAGAAAAGACCTCGAAGAGGTCGAATGTGATTAACCGCTGGTGGAGCGAAGCGACACCTGCGGACAAGCCGTCCCAACTTTGGCGGAACCTCGAAGAGGTTCAACAACATCACTCTTGTTCGACCTCTCCGAGGTCGCTTCCGGTAAGGGATGTACGCGATCCGAAGGTGTCGCTTCGCTCCACCCTCGGTTACACAGAGTGGGACGGTTTCACCGTCCTGCAAGTTTCACGGCTCTATAATTGTCGTCAATCGTCAATTGTTAATTCTCAATTGATTAACACACCCCCTGCCCCTCTCAAGAGGGGAATTAGCGGTTTCCCTCCCAATAATTGTCAATCGTCAATTGTTAATTGTCAATTCTTTCGGATGCACGTATGTGTCTTCGCGAACGCACGTATGTTAAAATGCCAACGCACCTACGTGACTTTGCCAACACACCTATGTGCTCCACCACCGGAAAGAGGCGCTATTTCCCTCCGAAAGGAAATCCCGTTTCCTTCGAAGGAAATTGATTTTTCTTCCGAAGGAAATTAATTTTTCTTCCGAAGGAAACGGGAACTATATTACCAGCGAATGGTCGTTCTTAGGGATAATTTCCCCTTGCTTAAGGCCGAATCAGGCATTTCCGCCGCTCGTGGTACTCGCCCGCTTGGAGGACGAGGAGGTAAAGACCCCGCTTGAGGGGGAGCGACAGGACGGTGTCGCCTGCCCGCAGGCTTCGCTCGTAGACGATTTTACCGGCGGACGTGAACACTCGCAGATGCCCGTCCGAGGGCAGGTTGTCGATGCTCGCTTGATTCCCGTTGAGGCATAACCGGGCGGCTGGCGGGGCGATGCCGGCGTTGGCTACCGTTGTCTCTCGCGCCGCGGTAGGCTCGGCGAGGTGGGCGGAGCGGAACGAGCCGACGGATAGCAGGGAATAAGAGCCGGTCTCGGCACTTTCCCGCGTGGTTAGCCGGGTGTCGCGCTCGGCTTTGACGAAGAACGCGGAGTAGGGCGGTATCGCACCGTCGCTCCCGATCGCGTGGGGCTGGTAGGTCGTTCCGTCGTACAGATAAATGTAACCGTCCAGCGCGTCGTTCGGCTCGATTTGGCTCAGGGGCAAGGAGGCGGGAAGCGGGTTGCCGCATAGATACCAGCCGCCATGGTCCGGGTTCGCGCCTTGCGCGTTGACTTGGATGGAAACCTCGCCCTTCCGCCCGAAGTCGTCGGGGAGCGCTCCTTTCGCCGAGGTGAAGCGGAGGGTCTGGCTATCGGCGGAGGCGTCGAGCGCGATCAGGTAGCCTTTGTTCTTCTCCAGCACCGGTCGGGACGTCTCCGCTACGTCGCGGGGAACGACCGTCCAGTTGTCCGCCGCGCTTTGCGAGGAGGCTCGCTTCTCCCCGTCGTAGGTCCGCAGGTAGAAATAATTGCCGTTCATCTCATCCGAGTCGTCGCCCAGTTGGAAATCGGGGTCGATGCCGTCGGCGTACACGTCGAACGGGAGCGAGAGGAAATACCATTCTCCCTTTTGGGCGAAGGTCTTTACCACGGTGGCGGTCTCTTGGACGGTCAGGCTTCCCGCGGAGCGTAGCTCGGTCGCTCCGGTGGACTGGGTGTCGTCGGAGTAAATCGTCAGTTGACGGGTGGATAGCTCGCCCGCCGCCTCTATGCGAAGGCTCCCTTCGCCGATGGCGAGCGTGCCGCAGGAGGTCTCGCGGTCCACGCGGACGTCGCCTTGTATCAGCGCGTGCCGGTGGCGGTATGCGGGCTTGTGGCTCCAACGTGCGGGCTCGTCCCAACTCCCTTCGCCGGCGAAGAGGCTGTAGGCGGGTATTAGGCCGTGGGCGCAGACGCTATCCACGATGTAGTAGCCGCCTTCCGTATCCGCCGCGGGCTCGGGCGTGAAGAGGTCGATGCCCGGAGGGTTCTTGTCGATGGTTGTGGTGCTGAACGGATTGTAGCTTCCGGGCTTGATTTCTCTGACCATCGCGTGGGGCTCGTCGTCGCCCTCGCGGTACGTGAGCACGTACATCGCCTCGCCCGGCATCAGCGAGGCGCCGCCTTTGTGTACGCTGATTATGACGTCCTCGTAGCCGTCGAGCGGGAAATGCTCGAAGTTGACCCGCGCGCTCATGGGCATCCGCAGCCCTTGCGGGCCATGGGCTTTCGGGATGGTGGTCTCGGCGAGGTCTACGATGGAGACGTCGCCCGTGGTCGTGTACGCCCAGTTGTCGGTAGGCGATTGGGCGAAGGTCTGCGTCAGGAAGGTGTCGCGCGTCGATACGTTCGACTTTCCCGCTACGAATGTCTCCCACGTGGATGGATTGGATACTTGCGCGTGAAGCGCCGGCTGGATGAAGAGGAGCGCCGCATAAAGAAGCGGGCGTCCCGCGAATAGATGTACCATGTTCTTTCTCATAGTTAAGTCTATTTTTGATGATTAATGATGGGCGCGAATATACGTAAATAATTGAATTCATCCTATCTTCGCGGCATGAAAGAATTTATTATATCGGATGTTCGCACGGAGACGGCCGTGCTGGTAGGACTGATCACGCCCGAGCAGAACGAGCGCAAGGTGAAGGAGTATTTGGACGAGCTGGCCTTCCTGGCCGACACGGCGGGCGTGGAGGCCGTGAAGCGCTTCACGCAGAAGCTGGACGCGCCCAATTCCGTCACCTTCGTGGGGTCGGGCAAGCTACAAGAGATCAAGGAGTATATCGAGGAGCACGAGATCGGGATGGTGATTTTCGACGACGAGCTCTCGCCCAAGCAGTTGCGGAATATCGAGAAGGAGCTGCAGGTGAAGATACTGGACCGCACCAACCTGATATTGGACATCTTCGCGAGCCGCGCCCAGACGGCGCACGCCAAGACGCAGGTGGAGCTCGCCCAGTACCAATATATGTTGCCGCGCCTGACGCGCCTCTGGACGCACCTGGAGCGCCAGCGCGGCGGCGTGGGCTTGCGCGGCCCGGGCGAGACGCAGCTGGAGACGGACCGGCGGATCATCCTCGATAAAATCGCCCGCCTGAAGCGGGAGCTGGTGGATATCGACAAGCAGAAGAGCGTGCAGCGGAAGAACCGCGGCAAGATGGTGCGCGTGGCGCTGGTGGGCTATACGAACGTGGGCAAGTCGACCCTGATGAACCTGCTGAGCAAGAGCGACGTGTTCGCGGAGAACAAGCTCTTCGCCACGCTGGATACGACCGTCCGCAAGGTGATCGTGGACAACCTGCCTTTCCTGCTCTCCGACACGGTCGGGTTCATCCGCAAGCTGCCCACGCAGTTGGTGGAGTCGTTCAAGTCGACCCTCGACGAGGTGCGCGAGGCGGATTTGCTGGTGCACATCGTCGACATCTCGCACCCGAGCTTCGAGGAGCAAATCGAGGTGGTGAACCGCACGCTGGCGGATATCGATAACCGGGAGAAACCGATGATCATGGTATTCAACAAGGTGGACGCCTTCACCTTCGTGCCGAAGGAGGAGGACGACCTGACGCCCCGCACGCGGGAGAATATCGACCTCGACGAGCTGAAGCGCACGTGGATGGCGAAGCTGCAAGACAATTGCATCTTCATCTCCGCCAAGGAGCGCACGAACATCGACGCCCTCAAGGCGTTGCTCTACGAGCGGGTGAAGCAAATCCACGTCACCCGTTTCCCCTATAACGATTTCCTGTTCCAACGCTACGACGAGGAATAATCCTCATCCGCCCGTATGAAAGCGATTCATCCGAGCGGATGAAGGTGATTCATCCGAGCGGATGAAGGTGATGCATCCGAGCGGATGAAGGTGATGCATCCGAGAGACCGCGCCCGTGTCACATTAGAGACCGCGTCCGCTTAGCGGACGGGGAACTCCGTGACGCGTAGCGTGGTGCAGCCATACGGGATCAGCTCGATGGTCTCCGGCTCGCCCGTATCGTCGCCTTGCTGGGTATAATAAGCGATGGAGCCCGCCGAGCCGCGGTGGAGCGTCCAGCCGTTCACCCGCATTCCTTTCGTCCGGATGCGGATGGGCGCGTTCTCCGCGTTCCAGGGATAAGCGTCCGTCAGCGCGCGTTTCTCCACCTCGAAATTCGCCTCCGTCCGCTCTCCCTCCACGGCCTCGTGGGGCAGCGCGTAGTTCCAAGGCGAGTCGGAGGTCACCTCGTAGTACCACTCCCCGTAGGTAGCGGCGGCTTCGGGCTCGAAGCTTTTCTTCTCCCATTTCTCGTTCATCTTGAGGGCGTACACTAATGGGCCGCGCTCCACGACGGCGCTCCCGTCGTACCAGCGGCTGACGGAGACCCGCGCGGGGAAGGTGATGGTCAGCTCGTCGCCCTCCGCCCACTCGCGGTTCACCCGCGCGATGGTTCCCGGGTAGGCGTTTATCGCGATCTCCTTACCGTTCAGCCGCACGCTCGGCTGTCCGCTCCAGGCGGGCACGCGCAGGTGGAAGGGGAAGAAGGCTTTCTTCGTCCGCCCGTCGGGGAAGGAGACGCGGAAGCGGATGGTCTCGTCGAACGGGTAACCGGTTTCCTCCGTGATTTCCACGGGCAGTCCGCCCGCCACGTTCGCCCGCACGCTCGACGGGGCGTACACCAAGGCGGCGATGCCGTTGTCGGCCGTGGCGTACCATAGGTTCTGTATGAATTTGGGCCATCCTTGGTGCAGGTTGGAGGTGCAGCAGGCGTATCCCGTGAGCGTACCGAAGAGCACGTCGGTATCGTCGTGCGGGGTGGAGAACTCGCGCCATTCTCTCGTGACGGCCACCTGGTTGGTCTGTTGGTAATACTGGCGGGCGGAGTAGTCGTCCGTAATCTGCGTCGGCAGCGCGTTGTAGGCCACCCGTTCCAGATAGTCCGCCCATTGTACGTCGCCCGTAATCTCCAGCATCTCCTCCAGCGAGTACATCATCTCCACCGCCGTGCACAGCTCGGAGCCCGTGGTGGGCGCGCCGAAGCGGAGCAGCTCGTCGCCGCCCCACAGGCCGGTCGGCAGCCCGATGCCGCGCCGGATGTCGTCCGCCGCCTTTTTCACCGCCTGTATTTGCCGCGGGTCGTGGTTACGCTGGTAGTACACGACGGGTTCCTTGAAGCCCTGCCCCAAGTTCACGCAATGGAGGCTGAGGGGGCGCGAGAGGTGATCTTGGTTTAGGAAGACGTTGGTCCAGTTGAACGTCTGTTGATGAATCAGCTCGCCCAGGTCCAGCAGGAAGGCGTCGCCCGTGATGTTGTAGAGCCAATAGACCATCATCAGGTTGTCGCCCCCGCGCCGCTCGCCCCAGTACGTCCACTTACCTAGGGGATTCTTGGGGAGCTCCGCCAATTGGTAGCGGAAGTAGCGGGTGAAGAAATCGATGACGCGCGTATCGCCCGTGGCGGAGTGGTATTGTTGCAGCACTTTCAGCATCACCATCTTGGGCCACCAGTCCCGCGCGTTGTCGCGTTGCAGTCCGGGTTCGTAGCTCCGGTCGGTGTCGGGTCCGAAGTAGCCGTTCTCTTTCTGCGAGGCCAAGGTCCATTCCACCCACGGCTTCACCTTCTCGATGAGCGCCTCGTCGTTCAGGATATACGCCAGGGGCAGCAGGCCGTCGAGCCAGTAGGGGCCGCGTTCCCACACGTCGCCATCGCCGCCGAGCCAGCCGTTGCGGGGTCCCATCACCTTCTCGTAGATTTGGTCCAGGTGGCCGGTCATGCCGTTCTTCATCCGGAGCAGTTGCTCCAGCGTCCAGCCCTCGGGCCGGATGGCACCGATGGGCAACTCGATGTAGGGCTTTTGGATAAGCGGATAGCGGTTGTTCGCGTAATTCACGGCGAGCGCGCTCTCCTCGGCGGGAGGGGCGGACGCGATGGCGGTCGTGGCGCAAAGGGCGCCGACCGCGAGGAGTACTGTCGATATTCGTTTCATGATATAAATTTTAATATCCCATCGCGGGCGAAGTTAGCCATAAAAAGACAATCCGCCTGCCTAATGTTTGTTATATTTCTACCGATTCGCGTGGATTGCCTTTAAATAAGGAACGATTCGCGTGTTTTTCCGCCAAAAATGAATTACTTTTGGGAAGTATAACTTTAAATGAGATAACATCTATGAGAACAACGCGAATTTTCCTGGCCCTCTCCCTGTGCCTGCTCTTGTCGGCGATGGGATACGCGGGCGACAAGACCAGCTTCCTGAAGAAGCAGTTTACGACCCGTAACGGTTACAAACTCAATTACCGGATTCTTTATCCGTTGAATTACGACGCGGGGAAACAATACCCATTAATCCTCTTCTTGCACGGCGCGGGCGAGCGGGGCTCGGACAACGAGGCGCAGCTGCTGCACGGGGGCGATATGTTCGCCTCGTACGAGAATCAAAGCAAGTATCCGGCGATTATTATCGCCCCGCAGTGCCCGGCGGATATCTGGTGGTCGTCTTACCAGCGTCCGGAAAAGGAAGGCGATAAGCGGGTGTACCCTTATTCCACCCCGGTCACGAAGCCGATGGCCGCCGTCCAGGAGTTGCTGAATGCTTATATCGCGAAAGGCGTGGTCGACACGAAGCGTATCTACGTGACCGGCTTGTCGATGGGCGCCATGGGCACGTTCGATATCGTGCTGCGGAATCCGGGGAAGTTCGCCACCGCCTCTCCGATTTGCGGAGGGGCGAATCTCCAGCGCTTGTCCCAATTCAAGGGGAAGACGGCGTTCAGCATCTACCACGGGGCAGCCGATCCGGTGGTGGACGTGCAATTCTCGCGTGACGCGTATGAAGCATTGAAGAAAGCGGGCGTGGAGGTGCGTTATAAAGAATATCCGGGCGTGGAGCATAATAGCTGGGACAACGCCTTCGCCGAGCCGGATTACCTCTCGTGGATGTTCCGGCATAGCCTGTAAGAAAAGCGTGGTTTGAAAAGAGAGAGGGTGTGTCAGGATTGGCACACCCTCTCTCTTTTCACTTTGCTCCGTTTCCTCCGTTATAAAGTCTCTTGGCGGAGTTGCTCCACGAAGGAATCGATGCGTCGCATCTCTTGGGGGATGTCGATGCTCTGCGGGCAATGCTTGTTGCATTCGGCGCAGCCGGTGCAATGGCTGGCCTGGCGCAGCCGCGGCACGCTCCGGTCGTAGCCGATGAGGTAAGCCCGGCGGGCCTCGCGGTAATTCTCGTCCTGGCTGCTCTTCGGCACGTTCCCCTCGTTGACGCATTTATTATAATGTAAGAGGACACCCGGTATGTCGATACCATAAGGGCACGGCATGCAGTATTGGCAATCGTTGCAAGGAATCGTGGGATACCGCATCATCAACTGGGCGGTCTCTTCCAGGAACGCTAATTCCTCCTCGTTGAGCGATTCCAGGGGAGAGTAGGTGCGGATGTTGTCCTGCAAGTGCTCCATGTAGGTCATGCCACTCAATACGGTGAGCACGCCCTCGGGATTCCCCGCGAAACGGAAGGCCCACGAGCCGATACTGCTTTGCGGTTTCCGTTGCTTGAGGCGGATGGCGACGTGCTCGGGCACGTTGGCCAAGCGGCCTCCCAAGATAGGCTCCATGATGATGGCGGGGATGTTCCGCTTTTGGAGCTCCGCGTACAGGTAGTCGGCATTAACGTTGCGTCCGGTGGCGTGGCGCCAATCCACGTAATTCATTTGTATCTGCACGAAGTCCCAGTGGACGGTATCGTGCATCGCCAATACCTCGTCGAATACCTCTTTCGTCCCATGGAACGACCAACCGAGGTTGCGGATGCGGCCGGCCTCCCGCTCGGCCATGAGGTACTCGATCATGTGATTGTCGATGTACCGCGCCCGGAAGGTCTCGATGCCTCCATTTCCGATGGAATGGAGCAGGTAATAATCGAAATAGTCGGTCTGGAGATTCTCGAACGATTGCTTGTACATGGCGATCGAGTTCTCGCGGCTCCACTCGCTGAAGTTGGACAGCTTGGTGGCCAGGTAATAACTCTCGCGCGGATACTTGGCGAGGGCGATGCCGGTGGCTCGCTCGGACTGTCCGCGGACATACACGGGCGACGTGTCGAAATAATTGACGCCGTGGGCGATGGCGTAATCCACGAGGCGGTTCACCTCCTCTTGGTCGATCACATTGCCGTTCGCGTCGGGCTCCTCCAAGGTCGGCCAACGCATGCAGCCATAGCCGAGGAGGGAAATCCGCTCGCCCTTCGGGCTGGTGCGGTAGGTCATCTTATCGGTGGGGACTTCTCCCTGCGGGATGCTCGCCACGTCCGTAGCCCCTTTCGAGGAACAGCCGGAGAGGAGGGGCGCCGTCGCGGCCGAGCTAACGCCAACGATCTTCAGGAAGTCGCGGCGATTGATGGGTTGGATATGTTGTTTGTCCATAGATTGATGCTTGTTTAGTAGGTTTATATTTCACGATGACGTTCGTGTCCTTCGACATAGATCGCGCTGAACGGGCGGGCGGGGCACAGGTTCTCGCAAGCGCCGCATCCGATGCACTTCTCCTCGTTGACGATCGGTAGCTTGAGCGACTTCGGGTCGTTCGGATCCTTGGGAACCATGGTGATCGCTTTGGTGGGGCAATGCCGCTCGCAATTGCCACACTCCACGTTGTCGACGTTGACGATGCAATTGTGGGGAATCACTACCGCGTGCCCGATCTGGATGGCCGACTTATCCGCCCGGGTGATGGGCTTGATGGCCCCCGTCGGGCAAACCTCGGAGCATTTGACGCATTCGGGCCGGCAATAACCCCGCTCGTACGACATCTCCGGTTGCATCAGCCGGTCGAGGTTGGTGGATGGCCGCAATACGTGGTTCTCGCAAACCGACACGCATAGCTGGCAAGCGGTGCAGTGCTGGGTGAAGTGTAAGATACCTCGCGCTCCGGGAGGTATGATGGGTGTTGCGCGGTCGGGGATTTCCTTGTTGATAATCGTGGCGAAACCTCCGTCCACTTTCTGGATCACTTTCGTCTTCGGGTCGGGCAGCATGGTCCGGGTGTCGGTGTACGACTGGGTCCGGTTTACTTGGTATTGCCGTTTTTTCGTCAATTCCTCCTGCGCTTTCAAGGCCGCTCCCGAAGCCAGCAACCCAATAGCCGAGAGGAAGCTACGGCGTGCGGTGGGATCACCATCCGGGGTAGATTGGGTGTTCGCCTTCTTCGCACCGTAAGCGAAGCGGAAATGAAGGGCGTCGTGCTTGCAATTATCCAGGCAGTTCATGCAAGCGACACAACGGCTGTAATCAATCGAGTGATTCTTGCTATCGATACACGACGCCTTGCACATCCGGGCGCAGAGGTTGCAATTCTTGCATTTGTCCGTATCGATTACCGGACGCCACAACGAGAAGCGGGCGACCGTGCCTAATAACGTCCCTACCGGGCAGATGGTGTTGCAATAGGTCCGTCCGTTTTTCCAAGCCAGGACCACCACCACGATTAGGGTTACGGTGGCTACAGCCAAGGTAGCGCCTCCCTTGATCCACACATCGACCGAATAGAAAGCGTAGCTATCCGCCCGTTCCGCCAGTAGGGCCAAAAGATTGTTTCCCCATTGATAGATAGGGGCGAAGAAAGCGTTGGCGATCCGTCCGTAAGCGCTATAAGGCGCCAGCAAGGCGACGGCGGCGTGCACCCCGGCTATCAATAAGATTACGAACAGCGCGAATACTCCATAACGCAACCACGTGAGTGCGGGGGAGTAAGTGAAGCGTGTCCGTCCTTTCTTCCGCCGTCCGTGTATCCACGAGATGACATCCTGGAATACGCCCAAAGGGCAAATCACCGAGCAATATACCCGTCCGAAGAGCAAGGTAAGTGCCAGCAAGGCGATGACCACTCCCACGTTGAGCGCCAGCAAGGCGGGTAGGAACTGGATCTTGGCGAGCCAGCCGAACCACGCGTGAATCGTCCCCGTGAAATCGAGGAACAGCAGCGTAATCAGCGCGAAGCAAATCACCGCGAGCGTTAATCTAATTTTACGTAGCATAATGTATAAAATTTGAAGTGATAGAATTTCATTTTGTCCATACAAAGTAAATCAAATTCGTCTATATATATTAATATATGAAGAGTCAAAACGAAAATATAGTTTCATAAAACGAAAGCGATAGGTTTTCGCTTGTTTTTGTTTTGGGGTATGGACTGTGTAGGAAGGGAATAAAAAAGGAGCTAAGCCTATGATGACTTAACTCCTATAGTTTCACCAGTCGGGGTGACTGGATTCGAACCAGCGACCACACGCCCCCCAGACGCGTACTCTAACCGGGCTGAGCTACACCCCGCTTTTGTTTTGCGAGTGCAAAGATAGAGCTTTTGTTGGTATTCACCAATTATTTCGCACTTTTTTTCTTGTAGTGTTTTTGAGTTGTGAGAAAAGAATGAGAAATGGTATTTATTTGCGAAAAAACATTACCTTTGTTAAAAAATAAACGGCTATGATAAGGGAGCAATTTCTTAATGAACCAGATGTATCCGGTTTTGTTCAGTGGTTTTGTACTAAGTTGTCAAAATTTCCTCATGCTTATTTTCTGCGTAGGGAAAAAATCAATTGGCAATGCGCTTCTTTTTATGAGGCGTGTGAACGATATCAATGGAATGGTTGTGACTGGGGCAAGACGAGGCTCTTATTGAATGATATCTCTATTTGCTTGCGGAATGCAATAAAGAATATGGATAATGAAGTTTGTCTGATGGCTTGTTCTCGGATTTTACAATGGGGTGGAGTCTCTCGGGGTAATCAAGAGAGATTAGAAGAAATCGACCGTACGGAAGGATTGCTGCCTTATCTTTTAAAAGCGAAAGAGGCATTGCAAGCTGATCTTAAAAAATGTTTAGAGGAAGGTGTCGTCATGAATTCCGGATTTACGAAAATATATTCTTTATATGTGGATGATTTCGTTATATACGATAGTCGAGTGGGGGCTGCGTTGTGCTATTTAATACGATTGTATTGTGAAGAATGTGGGTATGACTATGTTCCAGAAGCATTGAGATTTGCTTATGGCAATGGTCGTGGGAAGAGTGGCAACAGAAATCCTTGTAAGGGTAAATATAAATTCCGTTTGTTGGATCAGGGTAAGGTTCATATAGATTGCAATATCAAAGCTGGTTGGTTATTGAAAAGATTGACGGAACTTCCTGATTGCGAGTTTGAGGACGTGCGTTCGATAGAAGCGGCCCTTTTCATGATTGGATATGAAATACCTCAATAGCCTTAATGTTTGATTAATATTGTATTTATTGAGGTCCAAATGAAAGATTTCTCGAAGGATTGTTGGTCGGACCGATTTTTGTCCTTATCTTTAAGTCCAGAATGGATATCGGAGCTTATTAAAGGATTGCGCTTTGCTGAGTCCGTAATATTAGAATCGTCAGGTCCATTAAGTACGGTCGAGTCCTTTTTTAAGGCCTTGATTTTTCTCTCCAACGTCTGCGGAATTGGACTGCAGTTTGGATGAGAATTTCAAGGCCTTACTTTTCTATCACTTATTGATTAGGCTTAATGTATTCCTGAAATCGAGGGGATATAATATATTGAGAAGCCGCGGAAGCAAACGTGCCCCGTGTCTTTATATCGGGTTTCTAGCTGGTTAAATATTCTAAAACCCTTCCGGTATATTTATTTTATTTGTTCTTTTGCGAAAAAATTGGGAGGTGTGTTCGCTGAACGTATCTCCCTTATTTACCTAATTTAATAGATGAGAGCCTGATGGTTGAAAATAAAAGAGTTCATGCTATTTCTTTCTTTAATTCCCGTCTGACATCCATAATCAGTATCTCGTTGGTACTATTCTTGTTGGGGCTCATCCTGCTGATTGGAATGTTGGGTAACAAGCTCTCTGTTTATGTGAAGGAGAATATGTCGTTCTCCGTCGTCTTGAAAGATAACCAAAAGGAGGCCGATATCAAGAAGATGCAGAAGCGTTTGGATGCGCTCCCTTTTATTAAATCGACCGAGTATATATCGAAAGAGCAAGCCGCGAGGGAACTGGAGGAGGAATTGGGCGAGAATCCGGAGACGTTCCTGGGTTTTAACCCGCTACAAGCCTCTATCGAGGTGCGTTTACGCTCGGAGTACGCGAATCCGGATAGCTTGCGGATGATCGAGGAACAAATCAAGTCGTACACGTCGGTATCGGAGTTGCTGTACCGGAAGGACATGATGGAGATGGTGCATACGAATATCGGGCGGCTAAGCTTGATTTTGCTTTCCTTGGCGGCGGTGCTGATGGTTATCTCGTTCGTACTGATAGGCAACACGATTCGTTTGCTGATATATTCGAAACGTTTCCTGATTCATACGATGCGGTTGGTAGGCGCCACGCCTGGCTTCATCCGCGGGCCTTTCGTGCGTTATAACTTGGTGAGCGGTATTTTCGCCGCTATCCTGGCAATATTGATGCTGACCGGAGCGTTATATTATCTGCAAAACGAGTTGAGCGGATTTGTCAGCTTGCTGGATATGCGGACGTTGTTGTGCGTGTATGCCGCGGTATTCGGTTTAGGGGTCGTTTTGTCCGTGATCGCTACGATATTCGCCGTGAATAAGTATTTGTGGATGGAGGGCGATCGTTTGTATTATATTTAAAGAGGTACGAATCTTAAATAAAGAGAAGAGAAATGGCTAAAAGAGATTTTGCTTTTGGAAAGGAGAATTTTATATTGATCGCGGTGGCGGTAACTTGCATCGTGTTTGGCTTTCTGTTGATGAGCGGAGGCGGTTCCGGCGATAGCACCTTCAATCCTGAGATATTTAGCGCGCGTCGTATCGTGGTGGCGCCGATAGTCACCATGATTGGATTCGTGGTTATGATTTTTGGTATTTTGCGGAATCGCAAGGATAAGGAGATCGCGTGATGAGTGGATGGGAGGCGTTGATACTGGGTATCGTACAGGGACTGACCGAATATTTGCCGGTGAGTAGTAGCGGCCATCTGACGATAGGCTCGACGTTGTTTGGTATAGAGGGCGAGGAGAATCTGGCGTTTACGATTGTCGTGCACGTGGCGACCGTATTCAGTACGTTGGTCATCCTTTGGAAAGAGATTGCGTGGATATTCCGGGGCTTGTTCAAGTTTCAGATGAACGAGGAGACGAGGTACGCGATTAATATCTTGATATCGATGATCCCGGTCGGGATTATCGGGCTCTTCTTTAAGGATACGGTGGAGATGATTTTTGGCTCCGGGTTGCTGATCGTGGGTTGTATGCTTCTCCTGACGGCTACATTGCTGACTTTCTCGTATTACGCGAAGCCGCGTCCGAAAAGCTCGATCTCGAAAAAGGACGCGTTTATCATCGGCTTGGCCCAGGCTTGCGCCGTGATGCCGGGCTTGTCGCGCTCCGGCTCGACGATAGCGACGGGTTTGTTGCTGGGCAATAATAAGGCGACATTGGCCCAGTTCTCTTTCCTGATGGTTATTCCGCCCATCTTGGGCGAGGCGTTGCTGGACGTACTGAAAGTCGCGGGAGGCGAGAATATAGCCGGGGATATTCCCGCGTCGTCCTTGTTGATAGGATTTATGGCGGCTTTCTTATCCGGTTGTTTGGCTTGCAAGTGGATGATCAACATCGTGAAGAAAGGAAAGCTGATTTATTTCGCCATTTATTGCGCGATCGTGGGTGCGATAACCATTGTTAGCTCGTTGCTTGGATAAGGGAAGATGGATTTTATAGCGGGAGAGGTTCTGTATTTCAATAAGCCATTGCGATGGACTTCCTTCGACTTGGTGAATAAGTTCCGGTATAAGCTATGTAGGAAGCTACGGGTGAAGAAGATAAAGGTAGGACACGCGGGGACGTTGGATCCGTTGGCGACGGGCGTGATGATCGTTTGTACCGGAAAGGCGACCAAGCGGATCGATGAGTTCCAGTATCAGACGAAGGAATACGTCGCGACGTTGAAGTTGGGTGAGACGACTCCCTCGTTCGATTTGGAGAAAGAGGTGGACGCGGTATATCCGACGGAGCATATTACCCGGGCGCTGGTGGAGGAGGCGCTGAAAGGATTCGTGGGGACGATCCAGCAGGTACCGCCGGTCTTCTCGGCTTGCAAGGTAGAGGGGAAACGGGCGTATGAGCTGGCGCGGCAAGGCGAGGCGGTCGAGCTGAAGTCGAAGACGTTGGTGATCGACGAGCTGGAATTGCTGGCCTACGATATGCCGTATATCAAGATCCGGGTGGTGTGTAGCAAGGGCACTTACATCCGTGCGCTGGCGCGCGATATCGGCCAGGCCCTGCGCTCGGGCGCTCATCTTACGGAGTTGATACGGACGCGTGTGGGCGAGGTGACATTGGATCAGTGTATGTCTCCGGAGGAGATTGATGATTTCCTGGAGGAAAATGGAGTGATAAAAGTAGAAGAGAATAATAAATAAAGTGCGTTATGAAGCTTTCGAAGTTCAAATTTGACTTATCGCCGGAATTGATCGCTTTGCGTCCGGCCAAGAACAGGGACGAGTCGAGGTTGATGGTTGTCCATCGCGATACCGGCGAGATCGAGCACCGGATATTCAAGGAGATTTTAGACTATTATGGGAAGGGCGACGTGTTTATCTTCAACAACACGAAAGTATTTCCCGCTCGTTTGTATGGCAACAAGGAAAAGACCGGCGCGCGTATCGAGGTGTTCTTGTTGCGCGAGTTGAACGAGGATTTGCGTTTGTGGGACGTGCTGGTGGATCCGGCTCGTAAGATCCGTATCGGCAATAAGTTGTATTTTGGCGAGGACGATTCCATGGTGGCTGAGGTAATCGACAACACGACATCGCGCGGCCGTACGCTTCGCTTCCTTTATGACGGGAATCATGATGAGTTCAAGAAAGCTTTGTACGCGTTGGGCGAGACTCCGCTCCCTAAGTATATCGACCGTCCGGTAGAGCCGGAGGACGAGGAGCGCTATCAGAATATTTTCGCGACGGAGGAAGGTGCCGTGGTGGCTCCCGCCGCGGGGTTGCACTTTAGCCGCGAGCTGATGAAGCGTTTGGAGATTAAGGATTGCCGGTTCGCGTTCCTCACGTTGCATTCGGGCTTGGGTAATTTCCGCGAGATCGACGTGGAGGACCTGACGAAGCATAAGATGGATTCCGAGCAAATGTTCGTGAACGCGGATGTTGTCGAGACCGTGAATAAAGGCAAGGATGAGGGACACCAGGTTTGCGCGGTGGGCACTTCCGTGATGCGCGCGATCGAGACCGCCGTTAGCACCGATGGGCATTTGAAGGAGTTCGAGGGATGGACGAACAAGTTCATCTTCCCGCCCTACGATTTTGGCGTGGCGACCAGCATGGTGACGAATTTCCATATGCCCCTGTCTACCTTGTTGATGATGACCGCCTCGTTCGGGGGGTACGAGTTAGTGATGGAGGCTTACGAGGTGGCCTTGAAAGAGAAATACCGCTTCGGGGCTTATGGTGACGCGATGCTGATCCTGTAATCCTTTTGGGAATGGGCGTATGGCGACGGCTTATATAGGCTTGGGAACGAACATGGGCGACAAGCGGGGGAACTTGATAAGAGCCTCCGCTTTGTTGGCGGAAAGGGTGGGGGATGTGCTCGCCCTTTCCAGCGTGTATGAGACGGAGCCGTGGGGGTTCGAGTCGGAGAATCGTTTCCTGAACGCGGTGATAGTCCTTTCGACCCCGCTTTCCCCTTGGGAGTTGCTGGACGCTACCCGCTTGATCGAGATCGAGATGGGACGTATCGGGAAGAGCGACGGGAGTTATCACGACCGGATTATCGATATCGACCTCCTGATGGTGGACGATCTGGTTATCCGCTCGGAGCGTCTTACGTTGCCGCATCCCTTGATGCGCGAGCGGAGGTTCGTGATGGAGCCGCTGGCCGAGGTCGCTCCGGACACGCGGCATCCGGTATCGGGCAAGACGATGCGCGAGCTTTGGGAGGCGTTGATGGAGGATAAGTAATAAGCGAGTCCTTTTCGTCCCGGATATTCGTTTTTTGAGGGAGAGGTGGAAATTAAGCGCGGGTCGCCGAAAAAGGAACGATGCCCCATGGGGAGAAAGGAATTAGTGTTATCTTTGCATGAATTAAAGGGATGATTTTATGGATAAGACGATCAATATAAGCGCGGAGGTGATTCGCCAGTTGGGCTATATCGCGGATGACGATAATAGCATGGCGAAGGTATTGAATTATATAAAAAAGATTGTCGCGAAACGAAATGCCGCGCTTGAGGAAGAAAATTCCGAGAAGGCCAAAGAGGAGATTCTCGCGAGCTTAGATCGCTCGTTGAAGGAGCTAAGACAGAATCAAGAGGGTACATTGGCATTCCAATCTTGGGAGGATTTTCGGGATGAGTTGCGAGAGGAAGGATATCTCCATTGAGCTTTCTCCTGAATTCAAGAAAGCGTTTAAGCGTTTTGGCGAAACGCTATCGCTCTTTGGGACAGGATTTGGAAGCGCTGGTGGATTCGTTGCGAGAGAACCCTATACAAGGTGTCGATTTAGGATATGGGCTTCGTAAGCTTCGGATGGCTATCTCCTCGAAAGGGAAGGGGAAGAGCGGTGGCGCGAGAGTGATTACGCATACGTTCATATGGGAGGAATTGAAAGGTGTGATAAAGTTGCTTGCGATTTATGATAAATCGGAGTGCGATTCAATCCCGGATAGTGAGTTGAGAGAGTTGATGCGGCGGAATGGTTTGTTGTAAGCCGTATAATCATTGCATATAATATATACGTAAATGGACAAGAAAGAGATCAATAAGGCGATGACACATGGCATCGTTTTCAAGAAAGCGAAAGAGGAGGGCGACGCGAGGGTGAGGTTCTCCGACTTCCTGCGAGGGACGCATGGCTCCGACTCCGCGAAGTGGAAGGCGGGCTTTAAATACAAAAAAGCGCTGCGGAATACACGGAAGAAAAAATAATTCGCGTATATTCGCGGTCGAATTGGCGTGGATAGATTTGTATTGCTTGCAACCACGGGAAAAAATGCTAAAAACATATTCCTCTCGTAGCCGTCCGGCAAAGAGATTCTTTTCCAACGCCCCGATTTATTATTGTATAAACAAAATGGGTGTGAGATTCCCCTTGATTATTAAAAAAGATGAGTTATTTATTTACCTCCGAATCGGTGTCCGAAGGGCACCCCGATAAAGTAGCCGATCAGATATCGGATGCTTTGCTGGACGAGTTCCTGGCGTACGACAAGAACTCGAAAGTCGCTTGCGAGACGCTTGTTACGACCGGGCAGGTCGTCTTGGCGGGAGAAGTTAAATCGAGCGCGTACGTGGACGTGCAGGAAGTGGCGCGCGGCGTGATCGAGAAGATCGGTTATACGAAGAGTGAGTATCAGTTCGAGGCGAAATCGTGCGGCGTGTTCTCCTCTATCCACGAGCAGAGTGGCGACATCAACCGCGGCGTGGAGCGCGAGGATCCGTACGAGCAAGGAGCCGGCGACCAGGGCATGATGTTCGGCTACGCCACGAACGAGACCGAGAATTACATGCCGTTGGCGTTGGATCTGGCGCACGGCTTGCTTTTGGAATTGGCGCGGATCCGCAAGGAGGAGCCGGACCTGATGCCTTACTTGCGCCCCGACGCGAAGAGCCAGGTGACGATCGAGTATGCCGACAATGGCGAGCCCTTGCGTATCGATACGATTGTCGTCTCTACGCAACACGACGAGTTTATCGCCCCGAAAGGTATTACGCAAGAGGAGGCGGACGTGGCGATGCGCAAACGGATCGAGGCGGACGTGAGGCGCGTCTTGATCCCTCGTGTGAAAGCCCGGTATCCGGAGCGTGTGCGGGCGTTGTTCAACGACGATATCACGTATCATGTGAACCCGACCGGGAAGTTCGTGATCGGCGGGCCGCACGGCGATACGGGCTTGACGGGCCGTAAGATTATCGTGGATACCTACGGTGGCAAGGGCGCGCATGGCGGCGGGGCTTTCTCGGGCAAGGATCCCTCGAAGGTGGATCGCTCGGCGGCCTACGCGGCCCGGCACATCGCCAAGAACATGGTGGCCGCGGGCGTGGCGGACGAGATGCTGGTGCAGGTCTCTTACGCGATTGGCGTGGCGGAGCCGGTAAGCGTTTTCGTGAATACCTATGGACGCTCCAAGGTGAATATGACGGATGGCGAGATAGCCGCGAGGATCGCGACGATATTCGATATGCGTCCGAAAGCGATCGAGGAGCGTTTGAAGCTGCGCGAGCCGATTTATTTCGAGACCGCTTCCTACGGGCATATGGGACGTACGCCCCGCGTCGTGCGGAAGGTGTTCTCCTCGCGTTATTTGCCGGAGCCGGTGGTGCGCGAGGTGGAGTTGTTCACGTGGGAGAAATTGGATTACGTGGATAAGATCAAGCGGGCCTTCGGCTTGGAGTAGTCGGCGGGGCCGTGTCAAATCGCGGGAAAGGCACGCGGATAACGCGTGCCAATACCTAATTTTGATACACTCCTGATTCCTCTTTCAATCTCACAACGTCGTCAATTTCAAGTTGCGCCAAAGAACCTTGATGCCCCCTCCGTCGTGGATCTGGAGGGCGATGCGGCCCTTGCCCGCGCCGATTTTCTCATCCGTTAAATCGACCATCTCCTGCCCGTTCAGCCAGGTCCGCACGTTGTCGCCTTGCACCTTGACGCGCATCGTGTTCCATTCTCCCTCTTTCAGGATATTCTCTTTCTCGTCCGGGATCTGTACCAACCAGCCGCGGCCGTACGACTCGTAGATGCCGCCCGTATCGTGGTTCTTCGGGGCCACTTCTACCTGCCAGCCGTTTACCTTCACGCCCTCTTCGATGAACGAGCGGATGAAAACGCCGGAATTGCCATCCGCCTCTTGCTTGAACTCCACGGTCAGGTCGAAATCATCGTAATAATCGCGTGTCGCCAGGTAGCCGTATTGCTTATCGGGGCCGCTCTCGCAAACCAGCAGACCGTCTTTCACGTACCATCGCTCCGTGCCGTAGGCTTCCCAGCCCGTCAGGTCCACGCCGTTGAATAGCGTCACCTCTTTCCCGGCCTTCCGGGGCAATTCCTTGATCTTGATGTTGCGGAACGAGGCGGGATAGCCATGGTCCTGCAAGCAGATCACGCCCTTTTTCGCCAGTCCGTACTCCGGGGCGTCCGCCCATTTCCCGCTGTTCTTCTTGGCGTGCCAATCATCGGTCCAAGCCTCGAACTCAAGGATTTTCTCGCCATTCAGCCAATGCTCCACGTGCCCGTTGTCGAAGACGATCTTGGAGTTGTTCCACTCGCCTTGCGGATTGACACGCATCTTCGATTTATCCGGCAAATGCATCGCGTAGTCCACGCCCAGCTTCTGCCACTCCTCCAGCGGCTCCGGGAAGTTGGGCTCGTCAATCAGTTGGTATTCCGGGCCGGTCACGTAGGGCACGGCGAATTGCGGGCGTTCCACCACGTGATACAACATGCCGCTATTGCCTCCTTTGGAGAGTTTCCAGTCCCACGATAGCTCGAAATTCTCGTATTCCTTGTCCGTGACCATGTAGCCGCTGGCGTCGCTTCCGTCGCCCTTCGCTTGGATGCAACCGTCCACCACGTGCCACGGCTCGGTCAGCGTGGTGCCGTTGTAATCTCGCCATCCGTTCAGCGTCTTGCCATCGAAAAGAAGCACCCACCCATCGGCTATCTCCTCGGGTGTAAGCGTGTTCGGCTCCGTGCCGGCGCATGAGGGGAACAAGGCCAGCGATGCCGCGCAAAGGGCGGATAAACCCGCCGCGGCCGTTTTTCTCATTATCGATTCCATGAAATAAATGAATTTAGATTGTTGTTTTAATAATAGAAAGCAAATATAGCGAAAATCGATGGAAAAGGAGACGATATTAGGGCATATAAAAATACATCCGGGGCGCGGGCGCCCTTGTAAGCCGGCCTGGCTATAGGAGGGAGGGGAGAGGGTCGCGAATGTTTTGAATTTTTTTGGGGCAAACGCTTGCCAGGTCGAAAATAATATCTATCTTTGCACCCGTAATCGAAAAACGATTGACAATACATAGCTGGTGCCATAGCTCAGTTGGTAGAGCAAAGGACTGAAAATCCTTGTGTCCCCGGTTCGATTCCTGGTGGCACCACGCGAGAGAGAGTCGCTTAAATGTGGCTCTCTTTTTTTATGGCCTTTGGCGGGTTCCGGAAGCGCCGTGAAGTATCACCGATAGGGTATATCTCTCCCTTAAAAGCCATATTTTATACCCTTAAAGGTGTAAAGTGAGAATAATTTTGTATTATTGCCACAAGGCTTCTGTTTTCCAATCGGGCGGGAAACCCATTGCCGCGATATCCACGTTTGGGTAAGTCGCGATCAGCTCTTTCAGCGTTAGCGTGAATGTATTTCCGGGATGGATATTGTTCAGCAGGTAGGCGATGCAGCATAGCTGTATATACAGTTTGTTGTCCGCCACGGCGGTATTGCTTATCCAAGCGTTTTTCAGCTTGATGGGGATGGCGGGCGTAACGGGATAGTTCCGGTTCCATATTCTGGCGTGATGGGCGCAACAGTTGCGCAATGCCGCCAAGCTGGCTGCCCAGCTTTCAAGTATCTTGTGCTGGGGCAGGTCAAGGCTGCGGGCGACGTTTTTCTTTACTTTTATGTCGCTAAAGTTATAATACATCTTCGATAATACGCCGAATGACACCACTTCCAAGGTCTTCCATGCAGGCGGAAAAGGTGGGTCGTCGTATTTCTTGAAATGGTCTTTGAGGAATTCCTCTCTCGTGCGGTGCAGTTCGCGTTCCACGCTGCCGATGTTTTCCTGAAATAGCCTCCCTTCCCTCGACAACGATTCGTCCGCAAACCAAAACGCGCCGTGTGCCAACGAGAAATGATGAATCATTCTCGTGCGCAGGGCGATTTCCACCCGGGCGATAGCTTTGAACAGGAGTTCGCGCAAGGAGGCATCGAAATCGTAAAGCCGCACGGCATTCTCAAAAGTGGCTCCAGGCTTGAACTGGTGGGATTGCTTGTCCGTTTCCATCGGCCGGAAATAGTTGGCGAGCCGGAAATAGCTGATGGAGCCTAATACCTTTTGGGCGACGTTTTCATCAATGATGGCAAGCCCGCGGTCTTTCAGCAAGGCGATTTGCCGCTCTAAGGTGAGAGGTTGTTTGGAATACTTCATGTCTATATAAAATAAAAGTTCCACCCTGGTACGCTGTGCTAAGCAGGAAGCGTGGTGGACTCTGTCAACGCGAAAGTACGAAGTTTTTCCTGCGGCGCAAAATATTCTTTGCAAAAAAAACTCATCGTGTCTCCCGCTTCTTCCATGCCCTTTTTTGACCTTCCCCAAAACGCACGCATGCCCGAAAAGCCTCGTCCCCACGTCGCTCGCGCTCCCGCGTGAGTCCGCTCCGTCGCTTGAATTGAAATCTGAAATCCGAAAGCAAAGATAGTTCTTTTCGGTCGGATTGCCAAAAAATAGGCGCCGTTAAGCTGTGAAAATTTATTAACTACATGTAAAATCTTGTTTTCTTTGTGTCCCGTTTCGTGATGAAGGAGGGTTGTTTGAGGGTAGATATGGCAAATGTCATGAAATCAATGATTTAAATAAAAGCTTTGTACGATATCCGTGTGACGCGTTACAATTGTTACAAATTACAATTATAAAAA
>DXEN01000091.1 GCA_019114945.1 Candidatus Parabacteroides intestinigallinarum
ACGGCTTAAGGTGGCTATGGCGCGAGGGATCCACCTCTTCCCATCCCGAACAGAGAAGTTAAGCCTCGCCGCGCCGATGGTACTGCGCATAGTGGGAGAGTAGGTAGCCGCCGTTTTTCAACAGAGGATACATCATTCGATTGATGATGTGTCCTCTTTTTTATTTTCTTATCTTTAATGTGTGATTTTTTAATTGCGTTCTCTTGTAGATAGATGTTTTTGCGTATCTTTGTCGAGATACAATACGGATATATTAGAATAAGCATGAAAACATTATTAATGTATACGGTTCTGGGTTCGCTGATTCTGTGCGCATGCGCAGGAAATAAGACTCACGAAGAGGCGAATTCCGTAAATGCGGTAGAGAGTGTAGGGGCTTTACCCATCAATCAATTGACCTCCCAAGAAAAAGAGGAAGGTTGGGTGCTCCTTTTTGATGGAAAGACGACGAATGGCTGGCGAGGAGCTCATTTAGATGCGTTCCCGGATCATGGATGGCATATAGCGGATGGCTTGTTGGTCGTAGAGAAGTCGGGAGGTGCTGAGTCTACGAATGGAGGTGATATCGTAACGGAAACCGAATATACGGCGTTTGAGCTTAGCGTGGATTTTAAAATTACGGAAGGAGCCAATAGCGGTATCAAATATTTTGTGACCGAGAAGGAGAAGCAGAAAGGTTCAGCGTATGGTTTGGAATTCCAAATATTGGATGACGCACGGCATCCGGACGCGAAGCTTTACACGACTTATCCGGGAAGCCGTACGTTAGGAAGTTTGTACGATTTGAAAAAAAGCGAGAATGTACATTTTAATGGTATAGGAGAATGGAATACCGCCGTGGTGAAAGTATTTCCGAATAATCATGTGGAGCATTGGTTGAATGGAGTGAAAGTGTTGGAGTATGAACGTGGCAGCGAGGCGTTTCGTGAGTGGGTGAAAGGAAGCAAATACGCGGATCCCGCTTATAATACGGATGGTGCTTTCGGTGAAGCCCCGAAAGGGCATATTTTGCTGCAGGACCACGGGGATGAGGTAGCATTCCGGAATATTAAAATAAAAGAATTGAAGTGATCTTTCATATAGTAATGTACTAACTAAAAAAACAGAAAAGAAATACCATGATTTGGAACGAGACTATTGAGTGTATGGATCGGGAGGAGATGCGGAAATTGCAAAGCATCCGATTGAGAAGGGTGGTTGAACATGCTTATCATAATTCTCCTTTTTATCGCAAAAAGATGCAAGAAATGGGGGTTACTCCCGAGGATATACAATCCATAGATGATATAACGAAACTGCCATTTACGGTTAAGCAAGATTTGCGGGATAATTATCCTTTTGGATTAATGGCGGTGCCCATGTCCGAGATCGTACGTTTGCATGCTTCTTCCGGTACGACAGGTAAGCCTATCGTCGTTGGATATACACGTAAGGACTTAGGTATTTGGGCGGAGGTCGTAGCCCGTTGTTTAACAGCGTATGGGTTGACCAAGAATGATTCCGTACAAGTATCTTATGGTTATGGCTTGTTTACCGGTGGCTTGGGAGCTCATTGTGGAGTAGAGAATATCGGTGGGACGGTGATTCCGATGAGTAGTGGAAATACCCAGAAGCAAATTCAGTTAATGCACGATTTCGGGGCGAAAGGATTGGCGTGTACTCCCTCGTACGCGTTGTATTTAGCGGAGACGATCCATCAGTCTGGAATTCCGTTGGAGGAGTTCCAATTGCGGGTGGGTGCTTTTGGTGCCGAGCCCTGGACTGAGAATATGCGGAAAGAGTTGGAAGCGAAACTGAATATAAAAGCCTATGATATTTATGGATTAACAGAGATATGTGGCCCGGGCGTAGGTGGAGAGTGCGAATGCCAAAATGGTACGCATTTGTGGGAAGATCATTTCTTCCCTGAGATCGTGGATCCACAAACGTTGCAGCCTCTTGAGCCGGGGCAGGTAGGCGAGTTGGTTTTTACGACACTGACGAAAGAAGGTATGCCGATGCTTCGTTATCGGACGCGCGATCTGACGGCGTTGACTTATGAGAAATGCGCTTGTGGCCGTACGGCGGTGCGTATGCAACGTATTATGGGACGAAGCGATGATATGTTGATCATACGCGGTGTCAACGTCTTCCCCTCTCAGGTGGAATCGGTTATCTTGGAGCTTCCGGAGTTCGAGCCGCATTATTTGATCGTGGTGGATCGGGTAAACAATACCGATACTTTCCAGATTCAAGTAGAGGTCCGTCAAGAATATTATTCGGACGAGATGAACAAGATGATCGCTTTGAAGAAGAAGATCGCCAATCGGATGCAAAGCGTCTTGGGCTTACAGCCGGACATCCGTATCGTAGAGCCGCGTAGCATCGAGCGGAGTATGGGCAAGGCAAAACATGTAATAGACAATCGTAAATTAGTATAACCTTCAAAAAAGATCTGTGCTATGTTAATTAAACAATTATCAATTTTTCTGGAGAACAAGAAAGGACGTTTTACGGAAGTCGCTAAGATATTAGGTGAGGCAGGCGTCAATATGACGGCTTTTACGGTATCCGAGAACTCTGATTTCGGAATCCTCCGGTTGATTGTCTCCGATACGGAGAAGGCGATTCAGGTACTTCGGGATCGGTTGTATGCGGTGAGCGTGACGGATGTCGTATGCCTACATTGCCCGAATGAGCCGGGGGCATTGGCGAAAGCGATGGATATCATTACGGCCGCCGGGATTTTCGTGGAGTATATGTATGCTTTCTCGCAAGGGGAAGCGGCGAACGTAATTATACGTCCGGATAATATCGAACGCTGCTCCGAGGTGCTGAGAGCGAATAAGTTGGAATTGATCGCGGCGAGTGATTTATACAAGTTGTAAATATTAACGTTTGGGCTTTCTTTTATTCATTGAAAAGCAGTAATTTCGCCCGCTAAAAGTATACGGATGAAAAAGATTGTATTTTTTTTGTTGATGATCGTATCCTTATCCTCTTGTGGGGAGTATAATAAGATACTGAAGAGTACGGATTATGAATTGAAATATTCGTATGCGAAAAAATACTTCAATGCGAAGCAATATTCAAAATCCGCGACTTTATTGGATGAGTTGGTTACAATCTTTAAAGGAACGGCTTATGCCGAGGAGTCTTTGTATTTGTTGGCGCAGAGTTATTATGGCCAAGAGGACTATCAGACGGCCTCGCAATATTTTGAGACTTACTATACGACTTATCCGAAGGGGGAGTTTACGGAATTGTCCCGCTTTTATTCGGGTTATGGGTTGTATTTAGATTCTCCGGATCCACGCTTGGACCAGGCGCAAACGTATAAGGCGATCGAGCAGTTGCAGCTTTATTTGGAATATTATCCGCAAAGCGAGCGTGCGGAGGAAGCGCAGAATATCTTATTCGAGCTTCAGGAGAAGTTGGCGTACAAGGAATTGTTGGCGACACGGCTATATTTCAATTTGGGTACTTATTTAGGAAACAACTATCTTTCGTGCGTGATTACCGCGCAGAACGCCTTGAAGAATTATCCTTATACGAAATATCGCGAGGAGTTTATGATCCTTATGATGCGGTCGAAGTATGAGTTGGCGTTGGTCAGCGTGGACGAGAAGTTGCAAGGACGTTATCGGGATGTGGTCGATGAGTATTACAACTACTTGAACGAGTATCCGGAAGGGAAGTACGTGAAGGAGGTTACGAAATATTACGAGTATGCCAACAAGCGAATTACGGATGTATATTAAGCGAATTTAATCAATAGAACGAAAATGGATTACAGAAAATCAAATGCTCCTACCAATACGGTAACCCGGGACATGATGAAGCTATGCGAAGAAACGGGGAACGTATACGAGACAGTCGCTATCATCGCCAAGCGGGCGAACCAGATCAGTGTTGAGATGAAACAAGACTTGGAGAAGAAACTCCAGGAGTTCGCTTCTTATAACGATAATCTGGAGGAGGTGTTCGAGAACCGCGAGCAGATCGAGATTTCCCGTTACTACGAGAAACTTCCGAAGCCCACGTTGATCGCGACACAAGAGTATATCGAAGGAAAGGTTTATTATAAGAATCCGGCGAAGGAGAAAAATAATTTCTAAGCGGAATGTGATTTTTTCAGGGGAAGATGATGTGTCATAATGAGAAGTCGTTGGGCTTTAGGGATATGGCGCGTCATCTTTTCTTTTTTAATTTAAGGAGGATATTACCATGATACAAAGAATTCAGAGTGTCTATTTGTTGATTATAGCGATATTAATGGTGATTACGTTGTTTATGCCATTAGCCGTGTTGCAACAGGGTGACGCTCTTTTTCGTTTAGACGCGACGGGACTGAGTACGATGACCGATGAACCGGAATTGATTTATCCGGCATGGGGATTGTTCGCTTTGACGGCTATCATCGCTTTGATCGCCGCGGCGACCATCTTTTTGTATAAGCGGAGAATCTTGCAAATCCGTTTGTGTATATTCAATGGGCTGTTGTTGTTGGGCTTTTATGGCTTCTTCGCCTATTTGGTTTATACACTGAAAGGGGATATCGCCGGTGTGGATATCAGCGTGCGATTGGCATTGGGCTTCCCGCTCATTAATTTAATCCTGGATTATTTGGCGATCCGTAATATCGGGGCGGACGAGGCGTTGGTTCGTTCGCTGGATCGTTTGCGCTAAGGATGCATAAGTTCCCGTATATATCCGTTTTAATGTCTTCCGTAGCGTGTATGGCCGCGGAAGAGCCGGAGCGTCCAAATATCATTCTTTTTTTGGTGGATGATATGGGATGGCAGGACACGTCCGTGCCTTTCTGGACAGAGAAGACCCCTTATAACGAGATGTTCGAGACGCCGAACATGGAGCGTTTGGCGCGCGAGGGAATGATGTTTACGCAGGCCTATGCGAGCAGTATCAGTTCGCCGACGCGTTGCAGCCTGATTACCGGGACGAACGCCGCGCGTCATCGGGTCACGAATTGGACGTTGGAGAAAAACCGGATGACCGACCATCCGAGTGATGTGCTCACGTTGCCGGATTGGAATTACAATGGCGTGGCGCAGGTGGATGGAACGAATAATACGTTCGTAGGTACTTCTTTCGTCCAGCTCCTGAAGGAGAATGGCTATCATACGATTCATTGCGGGAAGGCGCATTTTGGCGCGATCGATACGCCGGGCGAGAGTCCTTATCATTGGGGATTCGAGGTGAATATAGCCGGTCATGCGGCGGGTGGTTTGGCTTCCTACTTGGGAGAGCGGAATTATGGGCATACCGCTACCGGCGAGGCGGTCTCGTTATTCGCGGTTCCCGGCTTGGAGAAATATTGGGGAAGCAATACTTTCGTGACGGAGGCCTTGACGTTGGAGGCCTTGAGTGCCTTGGACAAGGCGAAGCGATACAATCAGCCTTTCTTTTTGTATATGGCTCATTATGCCATCCATGTGCCAATCGATAAGGACAAACGTTTTTACCAAAAATATATCGATAAGGGATTGTCGCCGAAAGAGGCCGCTTACGCCGCCTTGGTCGAGGGGATGGACAAAAGCTTGGGCGATTTGTTGGCTTGGCTGGAAGCGAACGACGAGGCGGATAATACGGTCGTGATTTTTATGAGCGATAATGGAGGGCTCGCCTGCGCGCCTGATTGGCGGGATGGGGAAATCCATACGCAGAATAATCCTTTGCGGAGCGGGAAAGGTTCCGCTTACGAGGGAGGTATTCGTGTGCCGATGATCGTGCGTTGGCCCGGCGTGGTAAGGCCGGAAAGCCGATGTGATAAATATGTGATTATCGAGGATTTTTATCCGACGATCCTGGAGATGGCTGGAATCGAGACGTATCAGACGAGGCAGCCAATCGATGGCGTTAGTTTCTTGCCGTTGTTGCGGGAAACGGGGGATCCCTCGATGGGGCGTAGCCTTTTTTGGAATTGCCCGAATATATGGGACGCTACGGGACCGGGCATCGGGCCGACGTGTACGATTCGTGACGGGGAGTGGAAGTTGGTTTATTTTTATGAGACCGGCAGGAAAGAGTTGTTCAATATCCCGGAGGATATTGGCGAGCGCACGGATTTGTCGTCGCGGCATCCGGATATCGTGAGACGTTTGTCGCGGAAGTTAGGCGAGCGCTTGCGGGCGGTTGATGCGCAACGGCCATCGTTCAAGGCGACAGGCCGGCCGGTGCCTTGGCCGGATGAGGCGGGCGAGGAGGAAGCCTTGTCGCGGTAATTGCTGATGGAAAATGGGATAGTGCGCATGAAACCATTCTTATATCAAGTCGCCGCTCTTTTCTACGAGCGGTATGGGGCGGAGGTCAGTCGTTTGGCCTTCGTTTTTCCCAATCGGCGGGCGGGGCTTTTCTTCCAGAAATATTTGTCGGAGATAGCGGATAAGCCGTTGTTCTCGCCGGTCATACTGACAATCAATGACCTTTTTGTCCAATTGAGCGGGAAACGCCTTGCCGACCGTGTTTCCATGCTTTTCATTTTATACGATTTATATATACGCCGCAGCGGATCTGATGAATCGTTCGACGAGTTCCTCTATTGGGGCGAGATGTTGCTGAACGATTTTGATGACATCGATAAATATATGGTAGATGCCCGTGCGTTGTTTACGAACGTGACGGACTTGCGGGAGATTGAGCGGGATTTCGATTATTTAAGCGAGGAACAGATCGCGGCGATCCGTAGTTTCTGGTCGAGTTTCTATCCGAAAGGCGATACGCCTACCCAGCGTGATTTCTTGGCGGTTTGGCGGATACTGTACGATTTGTATGCCGAGTTCCGTGCCGCTTTGGCCCGGGAGGAAAAGGCTTACGAAGGCATGATCTTCCGGGAGGTCGTGGAGCGATTGGAACGGGGCGACGCGCTCGATTTGCCTTATCCGAGGGTGATTTTTGTCGGGTTGAACGCTTTGTCGGTATCGGAGGAGCGCTTTCTCATCCGCTTGCGCGATCAGGGAATTGCGGATTTTTATTGGGATTACGCTTCTTCGAAGGTGACGGATCCGGATAATAAGGCTTCTTATTTCGCTGCCCGCAATTTGCGGAATTTCCCTTCTTCCATGGAATTACCTCCGGAGGAGAAGGGGAAGACCTCGATCGAGGTGATAGGTATTCCTTCCGGAATCGGGCAGGCGAAACAGGTATATGCGTTGCTGGAGGAATGGTGCGACCGGATGGAGATGGGGCCGGATGAGGCGTTGCGTACGGCGGTGGTCTTGCCGGACGAGCATTTGCTCATTCCCGTGCTGAACGCCATTCCGGAGCGGATACGGCATATCAACGTGACGATGGGTTATCCGCTGGCGGGCACGCCGGTGGCCTCTTTGGTCGAGTATATCCTGGCTCTGCAAAAGAATATCCGGTATGTGGATCGCATCCCCATGTTCTATTATCGCGACGTGTTGCCGATATTGAATCATCGGTATATCCTTTCTACCGCTCCGGAGCGGGTGTCCGCTTTGGTGGGGGCGATAACGGCGAATAATAAGATTTATATTCCCGCCGCCGAGTTGGCGGTCACGCCTTTGTTGGGCGTGTTATTCGTGCCCGTGGAGGGGGTGGATGCTTTCTCCTGTTATCTGATTCGGGTGCTGGAGGAATTGAGCCGGCTTTTGTCTTCCTCGCCCGAAGGGAAGGAGGAGGCCGCCGTGCGGGCGAACGATATCGAGCGGGAGTTTATTTTCCATTATTTTGTGACGGTGAACCGCCTGCGGGATGTCATGGGCGATTATGGCGTGGAGATGCGGCTCGATACGTTTTTCCGGCTTTTGAAGCGGGTGACGGACGCGATTACGATCCCGTTCCAGGGCGAGCCGCTCTCCGGTTTGCAGATTATGGGAGTGCTGGAAACGCGCGCCTTGGATTTCGATCGCCTGATTATCTTATCCATGAACGAGGGGATTTGTCCCCGTCGGGAGGTGGCCGGATCGTTCATCCCGTATAACTTGCGTCGTGGCTTCGGTTTGCCGACGTATGAGCACCAGGATAGTATCTGGGCGTATCATTTTTATCGGCTGATCGAGCGAGCCGGTCAAGTGAGTCTTTTATACGATACGCGAAGCACGGGAGCCCGGACGGGTGAGGTGAGTCGTTTCGTGCATCAATTGCGGTATCATTACGAGGTCCCGTTGCGGGATCGGTTGGTGGTGTATCAAATCGCTTCCTCTCGGATGCCCGCTTTGTCGGTTCGGAAGGGAGAGGCGGTGATGCGTCGTTTGGACGCGTTCCGGAAGGGGGGCGACCGGGCGCTTTCCGCGAGCGCTATCAACGCGTATCTCGATTGCCCGTTGCGGTTTTATTTCTCCGTGGTGGAGGAGATCCGGGAAGAAGACGAGGTGAGCGAGGCGGTGGAGAGCGATCGTTTCGGTAGTATCCTGCACAAGGTGATGGAGGTGTTGTACGCTCCTTTCCGGGGCAAGCTCGTCACGGCGGATTTGCTGAAGCGGATAGGCGAGGATGCTTCCTTGCTGACGGATACGATCGCTCATGCGTTCGCCGAGGAGTTTTTCAAGACCGAGGAGGCGCGGCCGCTTACGGGGCAGAACTTCTTGATCGGAGAGGTGATTCGTAAATATGTGTTGCAAATCTTGCGTCGCGACGCGAAGTTGACGCCGTTTACCTATCTGGAGTCCGAGCGGCGGGTCAACGGGCTGATTCGTTTGTCCGACGGGACGGATATTCGCCTGAAGGGCTTTATCGACCGGGTGGACGAGGTACGGGGCGCGACGCGTATCATCGACTATAAGAGTGGCTTGGGCACGAATATCTTCAACGACGTGGAGGCGCTGTTCGATAAGGAGGAGGCCGACCGCGCGAAGGCGGTGATGCAGGTGTTCCTCTATTGTTGGATGTATGCCCGCTTGCCGGAGAACGCGGGAAAGGCGCTCGCTCCGGGCATTTATTACGTGCGCACGTTGTTCGCCGATCCGTTCGATCCTGCCGTGTACCGTCGGCTGGAGCGGGGCAAGTCGGCGAAAGCGAAGGTGGACGATTTCTCGGTCTACGCCGAGTCCTTCGAGGAGGCGCTTCGGCATTGCCTCGACGAGATGTTCGACCCGTCGATACCGTTCACCCAGACCACCAACGGCAAGGCGTGCGCTTATTGTATGTTCAAGAGCATTTGCGGCAAATAGTCGCCGCTGCCTTCCGTTATAAAAGGGCCACGATTTGTTCCAGGAAAATCCGGTCGGTCTCGTCGAAGGCGTCGGGCCGGTCGCTATCAATGTCCAGTACGGCTTTTACTTGTCCCGCCTTGATGAGCGGGACCACGATTTCCGAGCGGGATGCCGAGTTGCAGGCGATGTGTCCCGGAAACAGCTCCACGTCCGGTACGATAATCGTACGCCCCTCTTTCCAGGCCGTTCCGCAGACCCCTTTCCCGTAAGCGATGCGTGTGCAGGCGATCGGCCCTTGGAAGGGCGCCAGCACCAATTCTCCCTCTATCACCCGGTAAAAGCCTGTCCAAAAGAAACCGAACGTTTGCCAAAGCGCCGCCGCCACGTTCGCCATATTCGCTATCTCGTCCCGTTCGTTCGCAACCAATGCCGCCACTTGCGGTAGTAGCGTCTCGTACTTCTCTCGTTTATCTCCCGCTTGAATGCGTAATTCCTCTGCCATATATCTTTTTTGTGGAGGTATGCGCAAACTGCGTATTGGCACGCTGAAGACGCGGAAAATACAGATTCACGCGGATTTATTGAATTATAAATCAATAAACAAATCTGCGTTTCTCTGCTCGGTCTGCGTCATCAGCGTGCTTTTTTGGATAATTTGCCATATCCCCGTTGTTCATTTAATAATGAGCAAAATTACATCTTTTCCCGGAGAAAGGCATGGGGCGAAGGCTGTTTTTGAGGATTCAGCTACGTGCCTTCGCCGGAGAACATAGGTGAGTTGGTAAAGACACGTATGTTAAAATGCCAACGCACATACGTGCGTGCGGCCTTTCACCTATCTGCGTTTTTAGACGGGCGTTCACGTCGGCCCATGCGAACGTTCGCAAATTATGAGTCAATCTGAAATTTGAAATCTAAACTTTGAAATCATAAATCATAAATCTGAAATTTGAAATCTGAAATCTGAAATCTGAAATTTTTTTCCTCCCCCTGTTTACCTTTTGCCCCTCGATTCGATACATATATATAAAGCGAAATACCTACCTTTGTTCATAGGTGATGTTTGCCAAAGCCCCGACGCTGTTCCTCGGATTCATTGAAATCGCCAAGCGTCAAGGACACCATTGCGAGGACAGCGGAGGGGCGGCGGCTTTTCGCAGGGAAGGAGGTACGAACAACAATTAAACGAAAAAAGCTATGGAAGAGAAAAAGGAAGAAAAGAAAATGACAAAGACGCAAGTGTACAACGTGATTATCCTCGACCGGAGCGGGTCGATGGGTAGCATCCGGCGAGCGGCAATCGATGGTTTAAACGAGACGTTGGTGGGCATCCAAAAGGCGCAAGAGAAATTTGCCGATACGCAAGAACATTTCGTGTCGCTGGTATCGTTCTGCGGTTGCGAGACCAAGACGCATTTCGACAAGGTTCCGACGCGGGAGGCGCATCCCTTGAAGCCGGAGGATTACGAGCCTTGTTGCAGTACGCCCTTGTTCGACGCGATGGGATTCACGCTCACGGGAATGCGCAAGTTCATCCGGTCCATCGAGGACGTGGTAGTCGTGGTCTCTATTATCACCGATGGCTACGAAAACGCCTCGCGGGAATACTCCGGACCGGCTATCAAGAAGTTAGTCGAGGAACTTCGCGGCGAGGGCTGGACGTTCACTTATATGGGCGCCAATCAAGACGCGATGGACGTGGCAATGAAAATGTCCATCCGCAACGCCCGCAATTTCGCGTACAGCGGTGAGGGCATCTCGTGCAGCATGCGGAAGGATACGAATACCCGTATGGATTTCTACTCCCGCTTGAACGAGATGAAATTTTCGGAGCCTGAGGCTAATATAGATTGTTGCTGTTATTCCCAGGAAGAACGCGGTGAACACTATGCCAAACTCCGTAAACACTACACGCAACTGGCGGACGAGGCCTTCGACAACGAGGAGAAGAAGAAGGATTGATGATTTCAAATTTTAAATTTCAGATTAGTAGTGGTGCGATAAAAATCAATCCGCTATTATTAAACTATTAATATTTAATCAATTACAGTCGTTCTTTGATTTTTTGATTTGAAAATGATTTATTAGTCCTGTTGTTCTCCAAAAGCATCAGGATTATGAATCAAGGCAAGTTTGTATTTTCCCAAGTCATGGAGTTTATCCCACGTTACCAGTTCGATAAGATCGTAAAGCGGTACAATGGTGATTGGCACACCAAGAACCTGAACAGCTATAACCATCTCCAGCATTTGCTTTTCGGGCAGCTGACGGGGTGCGATTCGCTCAGGGACATCTGCCTGTGCCTTGAGGCCCATTCCAGAATGCTTTATCATCTTGGCTTCCGTAAGAGCGTGAGCCATACATCCTTGTCCCGTGCCAACGAGAACAGGGATTACCGCATTTTCGAGGGCTTGGGATGCTTGCTCATGGAACAGGTAAG
>DXEN01000092.1 GCA_019114945.1 Candidatus Parabacteroides intestinigallinarum
TGAAAGAGATGACACAATCGCCTTGTCTGTTCCCGCAAGCGATGAGAGTAGTCACCAATAGGAACAGGATTACGAATGATGAATGACTTGCGAATGTTTTCATGATACAATCATATTTTAGATTCTTGAAAATGAGAATAACATAAGTACAGGATTCTGATCTTCCGATAAAAGATGTACGTTCTTGTAGGTATGTGCTGTATTATCGATTTTTTCGTTGTATTCATCCGGGCTTAGCGCTATGATGAATTGTTCGTCAATCGATCCTATAATATTCCCTGTGTATTTGCATTTGTATTTGTCGGTTTCTTTCTGGAAATAAATGTGATCATTCTCTTTATTTACGACAAGGTGGTATCGTTTGCCTTTATACATGAAATCGGAATAAATATGTGATTCATTTTCAAGGATGTTGAAATAGTATATATATTTCATATCCTCTAACCGATTCATAAAATCCAACGCGTCATTCCATTGTGTGTCAATGAATTGCTGATCAACCCAATGATCTCCGAAAAGAAAGGTATAACGAGGAATTATTTGTGAGGACGACACCGTGTAAATCGTAGAGCTATATAAGGGAACATAAATGGTCTCTCCATGCAGTGAAAAGAGCGTGGTTCTTGGCGAGAAGCTGAGACCAAGGGGCTTGTCGTACGATAAATACTTTTGAACATTTCCTGTGAAAGATTCGGAAGAGACAATCAGCTGGTATTGCCATTCTTTTGTGTTGGAGCATCTCTGGAAATCGAAAGCGTACAGACTGTCGGATAGATGTGAGAGATGCAAAGGGGACGGATATACCGTAAGTTTTGTTTCGTGAATGAAATTTCCTCTCAGGTCGAATGTTAATAGTTTATTTTGGATTCCATCCAATACTTTAATTTCTTGAGTTTGTTCGTTGATACAAAAGTCCGTGATTTGTACATATTCCCCGGGACCGTTGCCGATCGCCTGTATTTGAGATTCATATTTTCCATTGTTTTTATAGAGGAATATGGAATTAGTTTGTGAGTCGAGTAATACGTATTTGTCTCCTATAGGCAGTATTTTACGGATTTGCCCAATCTCGTGGTCTTTAATCGTTTCTAATGGGATGAATGATATTCGCTCAAAGATAGATTCGAAGTTTTCTTCTTTGGCTGTCTTTAGGTCTATTTGATAATACTTTCCTTTACTTTCATCCGTTGAGGGCGCGCACGCGCAGGAAGAAAGGAATAGAATGATAAAAATGAGTAATGCTGTGTGTTTCATTGCGTAAACTGTTTATAGAAAATGAAGGTGTGTCAAATCGCGGAAAAGCACGCAGACGACGCAGATTGAGCAGATGAACGCAGATTCTTTTTTTGTTGATTTATAATTGAATAAGTCTGCGTGAATCTGCGCTCTCTGCGTTATTTGCGTGCCAATACTCGATTTTGATACATTTGCAAAGCTTATTTATAATTAAAGAATTTATATAGGGCATTTGTTTGGACCTCCTTTGCGGCATGTCCACATGCAGTCTCCAAAAAGAGTTACATGGTAGTATCCTGTCATCCAGCCTTCAACTTCGCAGCTTGCTAGTGCTTCCACATTTTCTAATGCTAACTCAGATAATTGGACTTCATGACTTTGGCTATAGTGCCATCCTGTTAAAATAGCTACGGCTACGATTAGTAAGCCGATCATCTTTTTCTTTTTCATGTCATTGTTATTTATTGATTATTACTGTTTGGCAAACATAGGCTTTCTTTTTGTCATAGTGAAATATTTTAGCTGACTTATAGCTGACAAGTCAAGAAAATCGTCTGTGTCAGCTAAATGTCAGCTACGATAGGTAGGCTTTATAGTTCAAATCGCACGATAGGGGCATCGCTATTGACATCCGTGGCGAAAATTGTTCCACTTTCTTCATGGACATCGATCCCGTAAATGGCACGATCTAAAGTGTATTTACGTACGGGATTGCCTTGTAGGTCGAATACATAGATGAATCTTCCGCCATCCTCGATTCGTTTTCCTTGACGGAGGGCCTGTTCGATATCCCGGAATGAGCGGCCGTGATAAACGGCATAAATAAGGCTGTCCGTGATGTGGACATCACTAAATCCCATAATGCCGGTAGGAATCCCGTCCATTTGCGCTATCTGGAATTCCGGCGCTCCTTTTGGGCCATAGCGAACGATCCGGCTACTGTCCCGCAGGTTATAGATTTCGATGACCTCGCCCAATTGAGTAGCCATGACCAATAGTTCTTTATGGGGAGAATAGTCGATAAAGCTTCGCCAGGCTTGAGCTAAGGCTGGGAGAGCGATGTCGGGATAGGTTTTCTCTGTGGGTATAGCATACGCCGATTGGTTCCATACCCCTTGTGGGTCTGTCCTTTTGTAGCGGTATTCGCCGAGATAGTCGGATACAAGAAAACCTGCTTCCATCGGGGAAAAGTCTAATGTCCGGACCAATCGTTTGTCTAACTCTACTTGTTCTACCGGGAGAACCCGATTGAGGTGGGATTCGATGCGCCATCGGATAATTCGCATACGGTTCGAATCGAGCGTCCAGATGGAGTCGGGAGAGGTGAAGCGGAAGCAATCGGCGGAAAGCATCTCTTCCGGTCCTTCCCCGCGTTTGCCGAAAGATGTCTGGTATTTCCAGCCGGGAAAGGAGAATACATGGAAGAAATAATCCGTGTTATGCAAGTCCATCACGATCGCTACGCTTTCTTTTATCGCGATCTTAAATGGATAGCGGAATAGGGCGGTATCTAACTGAATAGATCGCACGACCCGGGTTTTCTCTTCGGGGAAATCTTGATAGCGAGGGTAACGCGATGAATGTCGTGTACACGACACCTCGCTACAAATACATAGAATAAGAAGATACGTATATAAACGCATCCGTTAGTCTGTGTATTTGAATTTTACATATATTCCGTTGCAAAAAATAGAGCCTGAACCTAAACATCCTGGACGATCGTTTTCATTCTGCGCTAAAGCCTCGATATTGGAGAGGACAAGGTCGGATAACGTTGTTTTTTGTTGTTGTTTGAGCAAATAGCCGCTGAATGCGCATAGCACGCAAAATACAAGTGTAATGCTGGCTTTTTTGAGGAACGATAGATTCATGATACGCATTTGTTTTTCTGCGAAGTTAAGTTCTCTTTCATTACGAACCTAATTTTTTAGCTGACTTATAGGTGACATTCCTTAATTTTCTCTAAAGAGACATGCGTGAATTCGGTCGGTAACCGACCCATGCGGAGGTAGCGTGTGAGCTATAGGCCCCGAAATAGAGACGGCCACGCGATGGCTTGTGCCTCTTTGGAATCAGGATGGGCATACTGAGGGATTAACGGTGGGCATCGTGAACGCCTTACAATGCCCATCGTTCGTACCTTACGATGCCCGTTATCAAGTCGCCTTCATCTAAGGCTTTACACGCAATAGCTGCAATAGGATATCGCAATTGTTCACGTCCGTTTCTACGACTCGGCACCAAGTGTTTTTATCCAGATAGATTATCGATATAGATCTTTTCGATCTCGGATAATATACATGAGTCTTTCGTGTTTAGTTCCCTGTATTCGATCGCGTCTACGAACGCGGAGTAGGGAATCGCGTCAGTGGCTTTGTCTAAATCGATAGGGATTGGCTTGGATTGTTCCGGTGCGCAATTCGTGAATACAATGCTGATAAGCGGAAGATAAAAGAATAAGTATAGAGTTCTCATATCCTTATAATTTGTTTATTTTTGATCGTATCTTATTGGAAGGCTTTTGGTTCAAACTTTTGGAAACTTAATATGTCATCACTAAAATCTGGACTTTGAATTCTGTTATTTCTCAGTCAATCTTACATCAGAAAAATACTGGCTTATATAATTCCGTAACGCTTCTTGGTTGCATTGTCAAATACTTCTGTCTCTTTCAGAAACTCCATCACTCTTTCTCTGTCTTCAGGAGTCAGGCAGCCTTTCAGTTTTCCGTCCTTTTCCGTGATTTTCAGTTTTGAAAGTTCGAATATATCCGAACAGTCCAGCCAGCTGTCATAGTCCAGAATGCTCCGATAGTTGCGTACCAATAAGGGATATTGGCAGTTTAGCAGTTCTTCAGATCTCTTGGACGAATCTATTTCCGAATTTATGAGCAACGCACCAATGGCCACTCCTTCTGGCGTGAACCCGATAATGACAATGTATTTCTTGCGGTCATCATATCCGTTTTTCAATATCAGTCCGTCCTCTTCATCCAAAGGAACATAAATAATGTCACCAATCTTCACTGATGACATATCTACTCGTTCTGCTTCGTCCATTGCAGCCTTCAGCTTTTCAAGCGCACCGTTTTTGTCGTCCATCTGATTTTAGGATAAAGCGTTTCTGACAATTTGTTTTTCTCGGATGTAATCTACCATTTCCTTGGTTGCCTTTCCGGCTCTTGCTATATCTATGATGGTAATGAAATTCTTTTGGGGATCATCCTGAATGCGGGTCATTGCTTCTTCCCATGCCGAGTCGTGCGACAGATCCGACAGGTCATAAGGGTCTGTATCCTTATATTTTTCGATAGCAGCATCAAGACAACGCTTGTCTGCACCTGAAATGTAGTCCATATCAGGTTTTGCAGAAGTATAAACCTTCTTGTTTCGTACTTCTATGCCGGTGAGAAATTCTTCAAAATTTCCTTCCAGTGGCTTTCCCTCTGCTATTTGCAGTGCCTTATAGGTATAAGCCGGTACAGGGCCATGCTTCAATGCCCTGAATGAGTCCTCTACAAGTACCTTTCCATATTTGACAAGATGATCCTGCTGGGCAAAATAAAGTATCTTGAATAACTTTATATAGTCCACTCCCTGGGGAAAACTCTGCATGATATAGAGTAATACTGCTTTTATTTTTGCAATCTGTATAAAAGTTTTCATTTTATCTTATTCAATTGTTTGGCAAAGATACAACTAAATTATTGAATAATACGCCCGTAGTCCATAAAATCTGACTGTTTCATCGCATATATCGTTTTAAGTCGTTATTCTTCGACAAACATAGGCTTTCTTTTTGTCATCGTGAAATTTTTTAGCTGACTTATAGCTGACAATTGAGGGAAATCGTTGCGCAAAGCTTTCTTTTGCGTATTTTTGCGGTAGTGGAGAAAGGAAGTTTATGAGAAGTCGTAATCGTACATATATATATGGGTTGGGAGCCGCGATAATGGGTGTGTTCGTGTTGTGCCTGTTATCGACCTATGTATCGTACCAGAAGGAGCGCTCTTATTTGTTGGAGAATGCGGAAGTGGCATTTCGTGAGGCGGTTCAGAAGGATACCGATCGGCGGATAAAAGAGTTGGGAAATGAGTTTGCTTTCATCGCTCCGGGAACGCGTGCGTTTGAAGGGGATAGCATTACGTTTGAGAGTGAGGATACAATCGTTCGTTTTAAAAATAATAAAGAAGTGGCGAAACGAATGTCTCAACAAGAGAAACATGATTTTGTCATTCAAACGGGTTTAACTATGATGTGCCCGATACAAGTAGATCTATTAGATAGTACGTTTCAGGTGGCATTGGCGGAGCGGAATATTTCCGCACGGACGATCGTGCATTATTCGTTAGACTTTTTGGAGAAGCGTACGGAGTATAGTGTCTCGGATACGACATTGTACCATTCTTATACGCCGTTAAAAGAGGTTACCTTCGGGCCGATTCGCTCAATCGTTTTGCAAGCGTTCGTGCGAATCTCTCCGCTCTTTATTCTTCGGCGGATATGGTTGCCGGATGCGATTTGGATCGCTGGGATTGTCGCGTTAGGGATTGCGGGCATGATGGTATGGAGGCGGCGATCTGCGGCAGAGGCTTCTCCGGAGCGGGTGCTACCGGACGGGGTTCAATGTGTTGCGGGGGATGTGTTTTTCGATGATAGACATGGCGTGGTGTACGATAAGGAGCACCGGGTGGAACTGGTGGGGTTTCGCTTGCGGTTGTTTCGTATCTTATTGGCGAATCAGGGAGAGTTCGTGGAGACGGCGTTGTTGAAAGCGACGCTTTGGGCGGACAGTCCGGCCTCGAAAGACGCACTTACGAGCACGGTGCGGCGACTGAAAGAGGATCTTTCGCCCATCGTCGGCGTGGTGGTGGAGAGCGCCCGCGGAAGAGGTTACCGGCTTCACTGAGCCATCCTTAAAAACGCACGTACGTGACATGGCCGGAGAACATAGCTGCATCGGGCAAGTCACGTACGTGCGTAGGCAAAGACACATACGTGCGTGGGCGATTGCACGTATGTGAAATTAATGTACCCGGCGGCATTGAGGTTCTCAAGGTGCCGGGTAGAGGAATCTATGCGTTATCAAAGTTCTATTACCAAGATGCCCTTCGCGAGGATGGGAAGCTCCTTGCCGAAGGAGATCGTGGTGCCGGTCAGGATATCGCGCCCGGAGGTTTTTCCATGAAGGACCTCGGCGTAGCGGTCCATCGGCAGGTCGACCGCCTCGTTCGCCCCGTTGAGGAAGACGAGGACGCTCTTGCCATCCAAGCTACGCTCGTAGACGTAAACGCCTTGGTTGGGCATGAAATGTTTCATCTTGCCATATGCGATGACATCGTTTCCTTTGCGCCATTTCAACAAGGTGCGGAGGAAGTTCCAGGCGTCGTTCTGTACCTCGCTCCGGCCCGATGCCTCGAACCAGTTCTCCTTGTCGCCGGGCCAGCCGCCGGGCACGTCCAAGCGGATGTATCCATCGCCCTTCTCCTTCGTGCCGTTCATCAACAGCTCCTGCCCGTAATAAAGTTGCGGGATGCCGGGTATGGTGAGGAGGAAGGTCACGCCCTGCTTGAAAGCGTATAGGTCGTCGATAGACTCCGGCAGGGAGCGCAGGAAGCGGTCCGTATCGTGGTTCTCCAAGAAACGCAACACGTGGTAGATATCCGCGTAGACATAATCGTAGCACATGTGCTCGAAGATGGCCTGCAAGCCGCCGGTGGGATATTCCTTCTCGTGGAACGCCGCGCTGGCGATGCCCATCAGCCGGAAATCCATCACCGACCTCAGCTCCGTATCCTTCCCGAAATTCAGCCGGCTTCCTTTTTGCCAATAGGCGGAACCGATCGTGTAATTCATCCATGCCTCACCCACGATGTTATAATCCGGATACTCGTTCATCACCTCCTGGCACCACTGGCGCATCATGTCCACATCCGCGTAAGGATAAGTATCTTGCCGGATGCCGTCGATGCCCGTGTACTCGATCCACCAGATGGAGTTTTGGATCAAGTATTTCGCCACGTGCGGATTCCGTTGGTTCAAGTCGGGCATGGAAGGCACGAACCAGCCATCGATCATCGTCCGTTTGTCGTAGTCCGATACGTAAGGATCGAAATACGCTTCCTTATCGTGGTTGGTCTGCACGTAATTGTCCAGATTGTTGAACCAATCTTGCGACGGTACGTCTTTCATCCAAGGATGGTCGCTCCCGCAATGGTTGAAGATCATATCCATCACCACCCGAAGTCCCCGTTGGTGCGCCTTGTCAATCAGGCGTACGTAATCCTCGTTTGTCCCGAACCGGGGATCCACCCGGTAGTAATCCGTCGTGGCATAGCCGTGGTAGGAACCGCCTTTCATATCGTTTTCCAGGACGGGATTCAGCCAAATAGCCGTCACGCCCAAATCCTCGATATAATCCAGATGCTGCTCGATGCCCGCGAGGTCGCCTCCGTGCCGGGCGTTCGGGCTTTCCCGGTCTACTTTGTAAGGAGTACGCATCGGGATTTGATCGTTCGAGGGATCGCCATTCGCGAAACGATCCGGCATGATGAGGTAAAGCACGTCCGACGCGTCGAACCCTTTTACCTTATCGGCGTCCGGCTTGCGGGTCTTTAGTTCATACGGGTAAGAGATGCTTTTCTGCCCTTTCGTGAACGTAATATCGAACTTACCCGGGCGGGCGTCCTCCACGTCTAAGTAAATCAACAGGTAATTGGGGCTTTCCAAGGCGACCGTGCTTTTCAGGCGCACGCCCGGATAGCTGACGCTCGGGTGATACCCGGAGATGTCTTTCCCGTATACCATCAATTGAAGTTCCGGATTTTTCATGCCGCTCCACCAGAAAGCGGGCTCAACCTTTACATTGTCTGCGGATAGTGAGCCGGAAGCGAAAAGCGCTAACAAAAGGCTCAAGAATAAGTGTCTGTCCATGGCATTTTGTATTTAAATTGTTCTACGCGAATGTAATGACTTATTTTGTAATTGTAAGCATTGTATTCCAAGAAAATGATTACCTTTATTGGCTGAATCAACTTTTGTCGCGATTATGAGTAAACAGGTATTTTTAAGTATGTCGGGGGCGTTCGTATTGATGGGCTTGTCCGCTTGCGGACCGAAGGAGAAGGAGCCTATGAACGTCGTTTATATCGTAGCGGATGATTTGGGGTATGGCGATATCGGTTGCTACGGGCAGACCCTTATCCAGACCCCGCATATCGATCGGATGGCGGCCGAGGGGATGCTATTCACCCAGCATTACGCGGGTTGCACGGTCAGCGCTCCCTCGCGTTGCGCATTGATGACGGGTTTGCATACCGGCCACACCCAAGTGCGCGGGAACCGGGAGATTTTGCCGGAAGGTCAGCAACCCATGCGGGCGGATACGTACACGTTAGGCAGGCTGATGCGCTCGGCGGGCTACGCGACGGGATTGTTCGGGAAATGGGGCTTGGGCGCACCCGATTCCGAGTCGACGCCGAATAAGATGGGTTTCGATGAGTTTTATGGTTACAATTGCCAGCGCCAATCGCACTCGTTCTATCCGGACCACCTGTGGCATAACGCCGAGAAAGTACTTTTCCCGGAGAACGCGAACAATGCCCGCAAGACCTACTCGCAAGATTTGATTCATGCCCGGGCATTAGCGTTTATCCGGACGCATAAGGACCATCCTTTCTTCGCGATGCTGACTTACACGTTGCCGCATGCCGAGCTGAACCTGCCGCACGATTCTATCTACCGGATATATGAGAACCGCTTCGAGGAAACACCTTACATCGGTAAGTTCGATAAGGTGTACGGCGGATATAATACCTCGGAAAAGCCATTGGCCTCGTACGCCGCGATGGTCTCCCGCTTGGATAAATACGTGGGCGACGTATTGGCGGAGCTGAAAGCGTTGGGTTTGGAGGAACGCACCCTCGTAATCTTCACCAGCGATAACGGTCCGCATCACGAGGGCGGAGCCGATCCGGACTTTTTCCGGAGTTATGGTCCTTTCCGCGGAATCAAGCGGGATGTGTATGAGGGAGGTATCCGGGTGCCGATGATCGCCTGGTGCCCGGGTACGGTGAAGAAGGATTCCCGGACCGATCACATCAGCGCCTTTTGGGACGTAATGCCCACCTTGGCGGAGCTGACGGGGACGGCCTTGCCGGTCGCGACGGATGGCATCTCCTTCTTGCCCACCTTGCTCTCGAAAGAGAAGAAACAGGCGGAGCACGATTACCTGTATTGGGAGTTCCATGAGATGAACGGCCGGGAGGCGTTGCGTGCCGGCGATTGGAAACTCATCCGCCAACCTATCGTGGGCGACACGCGGGTGGAGTTGTACGACCTGAGCCAGGATATCCACGAGGACAAGAACCTGGCCGCGGAATACCCCGATAAGGTCCGCGCGCTGGAGGCGTTGATGGATAGCGCACGTACGGAGTCGCCTTATTTCAATTTCGGGCGAGAGGCGGAGTAAGGCGATATTTTCCGTAAATTTGCCTCCTCAATGTAAAAACGTGGTTTATGAAAGATTTCCTGCTCGTCCTGAAGCGTTTCGTCCCTCCTTACAAGAGGTATATGGTGTTGAATATCGTGTTCAATATCCTGTCCGCGATCTTGAACCTGTTCTCGTTCGCCTTGATCATCCCGATCTTGCAGATATTGTTCAAGATCAACGAGAGTCATTATGTGTTCATGGATTGGAACTTCGACGCGACAAGCTGGGACTCATGGAAAGCTTTGCCGGAATTGGCGAAGAATAATTTCTTTTGGTATGTCTCGGACGTGATTGAGACACATGGCGGTTCGTTTGCCTTGATTATGCTGGGGCTGTTCCTGATCGTGGCGACCTTTCTGAAGGTGGCGGCGATGTATATGGCGTTTTATACCATGATCCCGATCCGTACCGGCGTGGTGCGCGATATTCGCAATCAGATCAACCGGAAGATTACGCAATTGCCCTTGCGCTTTTTCTCCGAGGAGCGGAAAGGCGACATCATCGCGCGCGTCTCCGGCGACGTGAACGAGATCGAGACCTCGATCATGAGCTCCTTGGATATGTTGTTCAAGAATCCGATCCTGATCGTGATTTACCTGGTCGGCATGATCGCGATCAGTTGGCAGCTGACGCTTTTCGTTTTGATCCTGCTTCCGCTCGCGGGTTATGTGATGGGACAGGTCGGGAAGAAGCTGAAACGGAAATCGTTGGAAGGGCAGCAACAATGGGGTTTCTTGATGAGCCAAATTGAGGAGACCTTGGGCGGGCTCCGGGTAATCAAGGCGTTTAACGCGGAGAAAAAGATACAGGAGCGTTTCGAGCGGAGTAATGAGGCTTTCCGGCGATTAACCAATCGGATTTACCGGCGCCAGCAGATGGCGCATCCGATGAGCGAGTTCCTGGGAACCGTCACGATAGCGATTGTCTTGTGGTATGGAGGTACGTTGATCCTTAGCGCGAATAGCCCGATCGACGCCCCGACGTTTATTTATTATCTGGTCATCTTTTATAGCATCATCAATCCGGCGAAGGATTTGAGCAAATCGGTCTACGCGATTCAGAAAGGCTTGGCTTCCATGGAGCGGGTCGATAAGATATTGAAAGCGGAGAGCGATATCCGCGATCCGGAGTATCCGAAGCCCATCGCCTTGAACGAGCGGATCGCCTATCGCGATGTCTGGTTCAAGTATCAAGACGCTTGGATCCTGAAAGGGATAAACTTAGAGATCCCGAAAGGAAAGACGGTGGCGCTGGTCGGCCAGTCGGGGTCGGGGAAGAGCACGTTGGTGGATTTGCTGCCTCGTTTTTACGATGTGGATAAAGGGAGCATCACGATTGATGGGACCGATATTCGCGAGGCTGCTCTTTATGACCTGCGGGAATTGATGGGGAATGTCAACCAAGAGGCGATCCTTTTCAACGATACCTTCTTCCATAATATCGCTTTCGGTGTAGAGGGCGCCACACGGGAACAAGTGGAGGAAGCCGCCCGTATCGCGAACGCGCACGATTTTATCATGGCGACCGAGAAAGGTTACGATACCAACATCGGCGATCGGGGCGGCAAGCTCTCCGGAGGACAACGCCAACGCATCAGTATCGCCCGGGCGATACTGAAGAATCCGCCGATCTTGATCCTGGATGAGGCTACATCCGCCTTGGATACGGAATCGGAGCGACTGGTACAGGAGGCGTTGGAGAATTTGATGCGTAACCGTACGACCATCGTGATCGCCCATCGCCTTTCCACGATTCGCAACGCGGACGAGATTTGCGTGATGCACGAGGGCGAGATCGTGGAACGGGGACGCCATGAGGAGTTGCTCGCCTTGGATGGTTATTATAAGCGGTTGTGCGATATGCAAAGTTTTTAAAGAACCAATACATTCGATATAGCATGAGACACATCGGGATTCTTTTTTTATCGTTATCGCTTTTCCTTGCTTGCGTCGGGGAAAAGGATGGGAAGGAGGCGGAGACTTCTTATTTCTTCGATCGCCCCGCACGTATTTGGGAAGAGACTTTTCCCTTGGGGAACGGTCGGATAGGAATGATGCCGGATGGAGGTGTCGAGCGGGAAACGATCGTGTTGAACGAGATAACGTTGTGGTCCGGCAGCCGGCAGGACGCGGATAATCCGTACGCTTATTACCAACTGGCGAATATCCGCCGATTGCTGTTCGAGGGCAGGAACGATGAGGCGCAACGATTGATGTATGATACGTTTGTATGCAAGGGCGTAGGCAGTAATCAAGGGGATGGCGCGGACGCTCCGTATGGGAGTTATCAGTTGCTCGGCAACTTGGAATTACGTTATACGTATCCGGATGCCTCGGATACGATTACCAATTATCGGCGCGCCTTGCGGCTGGACGACGCGATTGCCTCGGTCGCATTCCGGAAAGGGAACGTGAGTTACCGACGGGAAATGTTTACCTCGTTCGCGGGAGACGTAGGCGTGATTTATCTGACAGCGGGCACGGACCGGGCCTTGGATTTCACGATAGGCATGAATCGTCCGGAGCACGCGGACGTGTCTATCCAAGACAAGGATTTGATGTTGCGGGGGCAATTGCCCGATGGCGTGGATACGACAACGACGCGGGGTATGCGCTTCGCTTCCCGGGTGCGGGTCCTCCTGCCGAAAGGAGGTTCCCTGATGGCACGAGGCGATAGTCTTCTTGCCGTGCGCGAGAGCTCGGAAGCGATTATCTTGGTAAGCATGGGAACCGATTACGAGAAGAAAGAGGATTGGGAAACGAGCTTGCGAGAGAAGCTATCGGAGGCGGAAGCGAAAGGCATTCAGGCCCTGCGCCGCGAGCATGTGGAGGCTTATCAGACGTTGTTCGACCGGGTCTCCTTGGACTTAGGGAAAAGTGAGCGGGCTCGTCTGCCCATCAATGAACGTTTGCGAGCGTTCGAGCGGGATCGGGATGATCCGGGCTTGGCCGCCCTTTATTTCCAGTTCGGGCGGTATCTGTTGATATCCTCTACCCGGCCGGGATCGCTTCCCCCGAACTTGCAAGGCTTATGGTGCAATACGATCCACACGCCTTGGAATGGCGACTATCATTTGAACATCAATTTGCAAATGAATCATTGGCCGGCAGAGGTAACCAACTTGTCGGAGTTGCATATGCCGTTGATTGAATGGATCCAGCGGCAAGTGCCCAGTGGCGAGCGAACGGCTAAAGCCTTTTATAACGCACGGGGATGGGTGACGCATATCTTGGGGAATGTCTGGGACTTTACCGCGCCGGGCGAACATCCTTCGTGGGGCGCTACCAATACTTCCGCCGCTTGGTTGTGCGAGCATCTGTACACGCATTATCAATATACGATGGATACGACGTATTTGCGAAACGTTTATCCAACGATGAAAGGTGCCGCGCTCTTTTTCGTGGATATGTTGGTAAAAGACCCTCGCTCGGGATATTGGGTGACCGCTCCGACAACCTCGCCCGAAAACGCTTATAAGATGCCGAATGGCAACGTGGTGAGTATTTGCGCCGGCTCGACCATGGACAACCAAATCGTGCGCGAGCTGTTTACGAACACGATCGAGGCCGCCGGTATTTTGGGGATAGATAGCGCGTTTGCCGCCGAGCTTATATCAAAACGTGAACGCTTGATGCCGACGACAATCGGAGCGGACGGGCGTATCATGGAATGGCTGGAACCTTTCGAGGAGGTAGAGCCTACGCATCGGCATGTATCGCATCTGTATGGATTGTATCCGGGTAACGAGATGTCGGTCGGGCGTACGCCGGAATTGGCGGAAGCGGCACGGAAGACCCTGGATGTTCGTGGCGACCGGAGTACGGGGTGGTCGATGGCTTGGAAGATGAATTTCTGGGCGCGCTTGCATGATGGCGATCATGCGTATAAATTGCTGGGAGACTTGTTGCGCCCTTGCGTGGACGAGGAGACATTGTCGGTCGAGGGCGGTGGTACTTATCCGAATCTCTTTTGCGCCCATCCGCCTTTCCAGATTGACGGGAATTTTGGAGGAACCGCCGGCATCGCCGAGATGTTGATACAAAGCCAGGATGGAGCGATAGAATTTCTGCCGGCTTTGCCTTCCGCTTGGAAGAATGGGAGTTTCAAGGGACTGAAAACGAGGGGTGGAGGCGAGGTATCCGCCAGATGGGCCAGTGGGCAATTGAAAGAGGCTCGCTTAAAAGCGACCGTCTCCGGCTCTTTCAAGATCAAGCTCCCGGAAAATTCCGGAAACGTAAGTCTCTTGAAGAACCGGAGAGCGGTATCACTTCCTGTAATAGACGGATCTTTAGTCGTGGATTTACAGGAAGGAGAGGAACTATGGATGCGATTCTAATGACTCGTTCTCCTCGGAAGTCGTTCCCGCCTTGCCGAGATGTTTCATGACTTTCGCGTCTAAATAGAAAATAAGCTCTTCGGCGATATTGGTGCAATGATCGCCGAAGCGCTCCATTTTCCGGATAATACCTGCCATGTAAAGTCCCGCCAACGCGCTGGTCTTACGCTCCTCGATGTATCGGGCGATAATCGCCGCCGAGGCATGGTTGATCTCGTCCACCAGATTGTCCTTCATGAAGATGCGCGACGCGACTTCCGAGCTTTCTTTCTCGAAAGCCTCTTGCGTGAGCGATATCATGTTGAGCAATTCCGATAGCATCTCTTCTACCCGCGTCTCCTTGATCAGTTGCGGATCCAACGGCTCGCCTTCCGGCAAATTGAGCGAGAAACGGGCGATACTCGCCGCGAAATCACCCAGACGTTCCAAGTTCGTATTAATCTTGTACATCGCCAATACGAAGCGTAAGTCGATCGCGACGGGAGCGTAAAGCGCGATGATGTCCTCGCAATCGCTGTCGATTTTCAACTCAAACGCGTTCACACGGCGCTCGCGGCTGATAACCTTGTATGCCAGTTCCTTATCGCCGGTCAGTAAAGCCTCGCCCGCGTTGTATAATTGTTGGTGTACCAGCGACCACATCTCGCTGATACTATTTTTTAAGGAAAGAATCTCTTGCTCTATGACTTTCATATAGATGTATGTCTTTACGTTTGTTACTCTATTATCCGAATCGTCCGGTGATGTAATTCTGGGTGGACTCCTTCTCGGGATTGGTGAAGATCTTCCGTGTATTGTCGTACTCGATCAGCTCCCCTAAATAGAAATATCCCGTCTTGTCGCTGACGCGGGCGGCCTGTTGCATATTGTGGGTCACGATGACAATCGTGTAATCGTTCTTCAACTCGTGCACCAAGTCCTCGATCTTGCTGGTCGAGATGGGATCCAATGCCGAGGTCGGTTCATCCATTAACAAGATAGACGGGGAGATCGCCAACGCACGGGCGATGCATAGGCGTTGTTGTTGCCCGCCGGAAAGCGCGAAGGCCGATTCCTTTAGCTTGTCTTTTACCTCGTCCCAAAGCACGACCTGCTTTAAGGTTTTCACGACGGTCTCCTCGATATAAGTCTCATCCTTGATGCCGTTTACCCGCAAGCCGTAAGCCACGTTCTCGTAAATGGATTTCGGGAAAGGATTCGGTTTTTGGAATACCATCCCCACGTTTTTCCGCAGACGATCCACCTTCTCGCTTTTGTCGTAGATGTCACGACCGTCTATCCGGATTTCCCCTTCCAGGCGGGTGCCCGGTATCAAGTCGTTCATGCGGTTGAATAGGCGGAGGAACGTGGATTTTCCACAGCCCGAAGGACCGATGAAAGCGACCGATGTATTCGCCTCTATCTCCATGGTGATGTTCTTCAGCGCATGGAAATCCCCATAATAGAAATTTACGTTCTTAGCGTCAATCTTTATCATACTACTCAAACTCTTTTCCGATTAATTCATTTTTACTTTCTTGGCGAAGTAATTCCGCAAGGCGTTCGCCAATAGATTCACCAATAATACGATGACGATTAATACGAGCGCCGTGCCATACGCCATACCGCGGGAAGCCTCGATATCGGTACCGCTGGTCGATATGACATACAAGTGATAGGGCAACGCCATACATTGGTCGAAGATGCTCTGAGGAAGCTGTGGCAAGAAATAGGCGGCAACCGTGAACAGGATTGGCGCGGTCTCGCCTGATACGCGCCCGATCGAGAGAATCAGGCCGGTGATGATGTTCGGGAATGCCATAGGGAGTACGACCCTGCGAATCGTTTGCAATTTCGTGGCGCCCAAGGCCAAACTACCGTGCCGGAACGAGTCGTCGATACTCTTTAACGCTTCCTCCGTTGTTCGGATAATCAGGGGCAACGACATCAACGCCAACGTGAACGAACCCGCTATGATTGAATCGCCCCAGCCCAATGTGCTTACGAACAACGACATACCGAACAAACCGAATACGACCGAGGGGACACCGCTCAAATTGTTTGTCATGACGCGGATGAACCGGATGATCTTTCCGTTCGTGGCGTACTCGTTCATATAGATACCACTCATGATGCCAATCGGGAAACTGATTAAGCTACTCCCGATTACGAGGTAAATCGTACCGACGATGGCGGGGAAAATACCGCCCGATGTCATTCCGTTCTTCGGGGCCTCTGTCAGGAATTCCCAACTGATTACGCTCGCCCCTTTCAGGATGATGAAGCCTAATATCACGAACAGGATCGCTACCACCAAATAACTCAAGAATGAGAAGAAACCGAAAGCGATTTTCTGGGAGGCGCGTTTCTTTTGATCGATATTTCCTAATTTCTGGATAGGTGCCATATCTGTTTGGTCATTAAATTTTACGTTTCGATGAGATATATTCTACCAAGATACTTAAAAGCAACGTGATCAGGAAGAGCACGGCACCCAGCATGAACAAAGCTTGATAATGCGCTCCACCCGCGGGAGCCTCGCCTAATTCCGCCGCGATTGTCGCCGGGATCGTCCGTACCGGTTCAAACAACGAGGTTGGAATCACCGCCGCGTTGCCGGTTACCATCAACACGGCCATTGTCTCGCCAATCGCACGCCCGATCCCCAAAACCACTGCCGATGTGATACCCGATATAGAGTATGGGATGATTACCTTATAGATAGTTTGCCATTGGGTCGCTCCTAATGCCAGGCTCGCTTCTTTCATCGCTCGCGGCGTGGTGCGCATCGCGTCCTCGGCTACCGTGATGATGGTAGGCAGAGCCATGATCGCGAGAACCACGCTTCCCGCGAAGGCCGTCTCGCCCACCGGCAAATCCAATGCTTGTTGGATTAGTGGCACGATTACGACCAAGCCAAAGAATCCATATACGACCGAAGGAATGCCGGCCAGCAGTTCGATAATGGGCTTCAAGAAGTTGCGGGTACGTGCGTTCGCAATTTCCGCCATATAGATAGCGACCGCTAAACCGAAGGGAAGAGACAACGCGATCGCTCCGATACTTACCAATAATGTGCCTAACAACAAGGGAACCAAGCCGAAAATCGGTACCGGCGTAGAGGTCGGATACCATTTCATTCCACCGAAAAACTCCGATGGCGTAATTTTAGCGCCTGAGATAACCTTTCCTTGGAAATCCGTCGCTTTGTATTGTTCCGGAAAAAACGCTACGATACCCGGTTCCTTGCTGACAAGTTCGCTGATCTTTTCCGGAACGTGTTGGAACTCATCTCCCAACTCCGCTTCCGAGTAGTAGTTCGGTAAATCGGAGAACCGGAATACCAAGATCTGTTGATCTTTTCCTCCTACCTCCTTCCAGTTGGTGATGTTCTCGTCGAAGACGTCCATGATCTCTTCGGGAGTAAGATGCTCCACCGGGTTTTCCCGGTTGACCGCCAAAACGTAGCCTTCTTCCACCTCGGGACTGTTGAAAAGCCCGGAGGCTTCTTTAAATAAGAAGATAATGATCAACAGAATCGTGAAACTGCTGACGCTTCCACTGATCAGGAACCCTCCTTCCACCAATTTTTCGATAAACTTTCTCACGTCCTTTTTTAGCCTATATGATTTGACCGCGAAGAAAGCACATTCATATTACGAAACGGTTAAATTTGTTTGAAGGTATTGTTGCGCATAGCCTTCGAGGCTCTTTTTCTGTTTGATAAGGTTGGGGGATAGCGGACTCGCGGATGGATATTTTTCGTATATTTGTGCCACCGTTAATTAAAGATAAGAATATGAATGGATGGAGACGATGGCTGTTGGGGATTAGCGCCTGTTTATTATCGCTTTGCGCTTGGGCGGCGCGGGTGGATACGCTTCAAGTGAGAAGCCTCGCGATGAATAAGCGGGTCGAGGTGGTGGTTATCTGCCCGGATGCCGCGGAACGGAAGGCATGTCCGGTGGTTTACCTGTTGCATGGGCATGGAGGAGACGCTCATACTTGGTTGGGCACGACGAAACCGGAGCTTCCGGAGATAGCGGACGAGAAAGGACTCTTTTTCGTGTGTCCGGACGGGGAAGCCTCGTGGTATTGGGACAGCCCGCTGAACGCGGATGTGCGTTATGAGACTTTCGTATCGGACGAGTTGGTTCAATACATCGATTCGTGCTATCCTACGATAGCGGATCGGAAAGGGCGTGCCATCACGGGGTTTAGCATGGGTGGCCATGGCGCGTTGTGGAACGCGATCCGGCATAGCGATGTGTTCTCGGCGGTGGGTAGCACCAGCGGGGGCGTGGATATCCGTCCGTTCCCCAAAAACTGGAATATGAGTGATCAATTGGGTGAGAAGGAGCGTTATCCGGAGAACTGGGAGAACTATACGGTGATAAATCTGGTCCCTCAAATGCTGAATGGGCAACTCGCTATCATCATCGATTGCGGCTATGGCGATTTCTTCTTCGACGTGAACACGCGTTTCCATGAGGCTTTGCAGAAGCAAGGCGTCGACCATGATTTCATCGTCCGTCCGGGCGAGCATAATCATCGTTATTGGCATAACTCCATCGATTACCAGATTCTCTTTTTCCAGAAGCATTTCCGAGAGCAAGGGCTTTAAATGAGGAATTGGGTGAATCGTTTAGTAAAGTGAAATTTAGAAAGATATAAAATCATGAAGGCGTATATTTTTACATTGACCGATAAGGTGCGCGATTATGAATGTGATTTGCAAGGAGTGGTGAATAACTCCAACTATCAGCATTATATGGAGCACGCGCGGCATGAGTTCCTGGAATCGTTGGGCGAGAATTTTGGTGCGATGCACGAGAGGGGGATCGATGCGTTCGTGGCGCGGGTGGATATCCGGTATAAGGTATCCTTGCGTAGCGGCGATCGTTATTTCTCTTGCTTGAATGTGTATAAGGACGGGGTGAAATTGGTATTCGAGCAGGATATTTATCGGGCTTCGGATGGTGTGTTGGCGGTAAAAGGCATCGTGGAATCGGTTGTTGTGGAGCAAGGAAAGTTGACGCACGGCGAATATTTTGATAAGATGCTGCAGCGGATAGAATTAAAGAATAAGGAAAGGAAAGCGCAAAAAGAATGACAGATAAACGGATTTACCAAATAGGCCTTACTATGATAGAGGGCGTGGGCGATGTGCTGGCCCGACAGCTGCTTGAGGTATTGGGAGACGCGGAAGCGGTGTTCGTGGAAAAGCCGCGTTTGCTGGAGAAAGTACCGGGAATCGGAAAGACGATCGCGACGAAGGAGCGACGGGATAAGGCGCTTTCTTTGGCGGAGAAGGAATTGGCTTTTGTGGAGAAAAATCACATTGCGCTTTATTTCCTGACGGATGCCGATTATCCGAAACGGTTGTTCGAGTGCCCCGACGCTCCGGTGCTATTCTATTTTAAAGGGAACGCGGATTTGAATGCCGCTCGTGTGATAAGCGTGGTAGGGACGCGTCGGGCCACGGCGTATGGGCAAGAACAAACGGAGCATTTATTGAATGAGTTGTCGCGGAGCTTTCCGGATCTGTTGGTGGTGAGCGGGTTGGCTTATGGTATAGATATCTGCGCGCATCGGAGCGCCTTGAAGTGCCAGTTGCCGACGGTGGGCGTGCTGGCGCATGGCTTGGACCGGATTTATCCGCCGGTGCACCGTGCCACGGCGGTCGAGATGTTGGCTCATGGCGGTTTGCTGACGGACTTCCCGATGGATACGAATCCGGATCGACAGAATTTTGTTCGGCGGAACCGGATTGTCGCCGGGCTTGCGGACGCGATTATCGTTGTTGAATCGGCGGAGAAGGGAGGCTCCTTGATTACGGCGGACCTCGCTCTTTCTTACGGAAGGGATATCTTTACGTTTCCCGGAAGGGTGACCGATCCCCGATCGAAAGGATGCAACGCGTTGATTCGTCAAAATAAGGCGGGATTGATTACTTGCGCGGAGGATTTGATTTTGTCGATGCGCTGGGATGTCGCTTCTCAAACGCAGGCATTACCCCAGCAGGCCCAATTGTTGTTCTCGGAGAATCAAGAGGGGAATCGGGTGCTGGAGTTGCTGATTGCGCATAAGGAAATGCACATCAACGAGTTGGCCTTATCGCTGGATTTGCCGATACAGCAACTTTCGCCCATCCTGTTTGAGTTGGAGGTGGACGGAAAGATTAAATCCATGCCCGGGGGAAACTATAAAGTGGATTATGCGGGGATAAAAGGATGAAATTCCCTGTTAATCGCTGGTAAACGCGTATCTTTGTGGCTCTTTCAGTGATAAAATAGTAGACAATTAAGGATGGAACAAAATATAGTTTTGTTATTTGAAAACCTAAGTTTTGTGCATTTGAAAAAGGATGTTTTTCTTTTGCCCTATTATTTAGGCCATGAAATGGGTTATAATGTCCGTATTGTCTATTCTCCAGAGTTCCTGGACGAGACGTTGCCTTCGGAATACCGGGGCGTGCGATTGGTACCTCTCCGCTTGCGCGGGAATCCGCACTCGTGGTTCCTTTATCGGGAATGGGAGTTTTTCGTTTATACACTCTGTCATGCGAGGGAGATAGATGTCTTAATCCGTTTTCACTTGACGTTAGTGACGGCATTGCTCTTATTGTTATATAAATTACTGAATCCGAGGGGGAAGGCATATGTGAAGCTGGACGGATATTTGCCAGCGTTATTTGGTTCGAAGAGGAAAAGCCTTGCGGAACGGCTGAAATATAAGGTTATGCGGATGGCCTTGCGAAAAATTGATTTATTCACATGTGAGACTTATAGAATGTATGAGCGGTTCATCGGAAATGCGGAATTAAAATTCCTTATGAGGGACAAGCTATATTTTTTGCCGAACGGTTTCGATGAGGCTGAGATTGGGCGTCTTCAAATAGAAGAGCGCAAATATGGGGATAAGGAGAATGTGATGATTACTGTCGGTCGTTTAGGCGTGAAGGACAAGAATACGGAAATGCTGTTGAATGCGCTCGCTCAAGTGAATTTGAAAGATTGGAAGGTTTATTTAATCGGTCCGATAGAACCAACGTTCATTCCTTTTATCGATGACTTCTTCAAAAAGAATCCGGAGAAGCGTGAGCGGGTGATTTTTACAGATTCGATCAGCGATAAGCAGGAATTATGGGATTATTATAATAGGGCGAAAGTTTTTGTCTTGACATCGCGTGCCGAGAGTTATGCGTTAGTCCTGAACGAAGCAAAACGTTTTCGGGATTATATTGTCTCGACCGATGTGGGTGCCGCTCACGACTTGCTCGAATCCAGGAAGTATGGCGTATTGGTGGATCAGGAGAATCCTGCGGTGCTGGCCTGTGTGTGCCAGGATATTATAGACGGCAAGCGTCGTGTGGATGTCTATCCGGATTTCGATCCGAGCGTTTTGGCTTGGGATGGACTTATCCGGAATGCTCGTATATGTGAAAAATTAAGATAGATGGCGGAGCAATCATTGAAATCGAAAACGGCGAAAGGCCTTTTTTGGGGAGGGCTTAGCAATATAGCCCAGCAGCTGTTAGGATTGTTGTTTGGTATCTTTCTGGCTCGGATTTTGTCTATTGACGATTATGGACTAATCGGGATGCTGACGATTTTTATTTCCATCTCGAATACGATCTCGGAGAGTGGATTTACAGCCGCTTTGACGAATCGGAAAGAGTTCCGGCATGAGGACTATAATGCGGTTTTCTGGTTTAATATATGGGTGGGCATTGCTTTATATGCGCTATTGTTCTTTCTATCTCCTTTTATCGCCGATTTTTTCCGGCGGTCTGAATTAATAGACTTGTCAAGGATTTTATTCTTGTCGATTGTGTTCGGTGCTTTCGGTACCGCGCATAATGCCGTATTATTTAAAAGAATGATGGTAAGGGAGAAAGCCAAGATGGATCTTTCCGCATTGGTCCTTTCCGGGATTATCGGTGTCGTGTTGGCGCTATCTGGATATGGTTATTGGGCCTTAGCGCTTCAATCATTAAGTTATTCTGCGGTTGGTACATTTTTGCGTTGGTGCTTCGTACCTTGGAGACCGACATTCCATTTTGATTTTAGACCGGTGAAAGAAATGTTTGCTTTTGGTGTGAATTTGTTGTTGACTAATGTATTCATGCAGATTAACGGGAATTTGTTTTCTGTTCTTTTGGGTAAATTCTATAATGCGGTGGAGGTCGGTTATTATACGCAAGGTAATAAATGGATGTCTATGGGCTATATGTCTATCGGAGGCATGATAAATAGCGTGGCGCAACCGCTTTTCACCCAAATAAATCAAGAGCGAGAGAGGCAAGTACAGGTGTTGCGTAAGATGATACGGTTCACTGCGTTTATTTCGTGTCCTCTTATGTTAGGGCTTGGATTTATCGGTGAGGAATTAATCGTGATCGCAGTAGGAGATAAATGGTTGCCCAGCGTGCCGATTCTCCAGTTGTTTTGTATATGGGGGATGTTTCTGCCGATACAGTTTTTATATTCGCAGCTGGCGATAGCGCATGAGAAGTCCGGTTTTTATCTACGGAGCAATGTTCTTGTTGGTATCATGCAGCTGGTGGTAGCTTGTCTGATGTTAAGATGGGGCGTGCTGTGGATGGTATTCATGCATGTGGTGGTGAATATTTGCGTGTGGTTTGCCCTCTGGCAGTGGTACGTGTGGAAGCTGATTGGGCTGCGACCGTTCGACGCCTTGCGGGATATAGCGCCTTATTTGGGTAGTACGCTGTTGATATTCGCCGGGGTTTATTTCGTAACTTTGCCGATTGAAAACTTGTGGCTCTCGCTGGTCACGAAGGTAGCGCTCTCCGCCGCCCTTTATGTGGGCTTGATGTACGGGCTGAAGTCGGTTATCTTGCGGGATTGCATCGACTTCGTGCTTGGCAAGAAGCGGCTATAAAGCGAAGAGGATGTGTTAAATTGCGGAAAAGCATGCGGAGGCAATGGGGAACGGAAACGTTTGAAATAAATGTTTAGGAGAAAATGATCGATGTATCTATTATATATGTAAACTATAAGACCGCCGCGCTGGTGCTGGACAGCCTTCGCTCGGTGAGGGAACGGACGCGGGGCGTAACGTACGAGGTGATCGTGGTGGACAACGATTCGGGTGATGACTCAGAGCGTCTCTTGCGAGAGGCGTTTCCGGAAGTACGCTACCGGCAAGCGGGCGCGAACCTTGGCTTCGGTCGGGCGAACAACCTGGGCGTGGAGATGGCGCGGGGCGAGTTCGTCTTCTTCCTAAATCCAGATACGATGCTCCAGAACGATGCTATTACCGCATTGGTCGATTTCCTTCGAGCGCATCCGGAGGTGGGCGCTTGCGGTGGCAACCTAACGGATGGCGAGGGGCGGCCCACTTTCTCGCTGAACCGGAACGATTTTACGGTGGCGCAGGAGTTTCTGTCCATCTTTTACCTACGCCCGCCGCTGTGGAAGGCGCCGCGGTCGCATTTCTATAATTTTACGGGGAAACCTCTGCGGGTGCGCTCTATCATCGGGGCGGACTTGATGGTCCGCAAGTCGGTGCTGGACCGTATCGGGGCGTTCGATCCCGCTTTCTTCATGAACGGCGAGGACATCGAGCTGTGCCACCGGATTATCCGCTCCGGCTATGCTATCTATTCCGTGCCCGACGCCCGTATCACCCACCTGGAGGGGCGGGCGCCGTACGTTAAGATGTCGCGGTTGCTATTGCTTTACGAAGGCAATTATATGCTGTTCTACAAGCTCTACTCCCTCGCCGCCGCTCGCCGCTTGTGTCGGGTGATCCGGATGAAATGCCGCCTGCGTTACTGGCTCTTTCTCGGCTTGGGTAACAAGCGGAAGCAGGAGTATTGGCGTGAGAAAGGTGAGGTGAACGAGCGGGCATGGTTGAACTTTGAGGAAAAAATCAAATGCTTATGATACGGGTATCCATCATTATTCCGGCGTACAACGCTGCCCGGTTGATTGATCGGAGCTTGGAATCCGCACTCCGGCAGACCTATCCCGCCATCGAGTACGTGGTGGTGGACGATTGCTCCACCGACGATACCGCCGAGCGGGTGGAACGCCTCCGCCAAGCCTCGGACCGTAGGGATGCGGTCAAACTCGTTCGACACGAGCGGAACCGTGGAGTCGCCGCAGCTCGGAATACCGGATTGCGGAACGCCACGGGTGATTATATTTATTTTCTGGATAGCGACGATGAGCTTCCGCCAGATGCGATCGCTACGTTGGTGGCGTTGGTGGACGAGACCTCGCCCGTGGATTTGGTGTTGGGCGAGGTGGAGGTGACGGGCGTCGCTCGTTCCCGCATCGCGCATATTGATATGCAGGAGGGCCGGGTGGATGGGCAAAAGGCTATTCTTGCCGCTTTCCTCGCGGGGCGATGGCCCGATATGACTTGCAACAAATTAGAGCGGCGTGCCTTTTTGGAACGGCATCGGATGGCTTTCGTGGAAGGAATCGTGCATGAGGATGCTTTGTGGGGCTTCGAACTGGCAATGAACGCGGATTCGATGGTCGTCTCCCGCAAGGTGACGTATATCTATCACCTGCAAGAGGTTTCTATTACGCGAGGCAAAAGCGATCGCAATTTCACTTCCTTGCTGACGGTGCTGGACCGCATCGTGTCGCACGTTTCGGAGTGCGGATTGCAGACGAGCCAACCGGCCCTGTGGGATTACCTCGCGGACTTCCTGATCTATTATTATAAGGAATTGGTGCGGGCGAAGATGCCCGTTGCTTACATACAAGAAAAGATACAGGCGATTCGGGTGATTATGCGGCGGATGCCGAAGTTTCGCTACCGGAAGCGTTTGGCTTCCCGTTTGAAGGATATGGCGTATGCCTTACCCACGCGGTTGGGAATCGTTTATGTCAAGTTATTGGTCGCTTTATCTAAATAGGAAAGAAGATGCGGGTTTATTTTGTGGATTTCTGGAAAGGGTTCGACGCGAACGATAATTTCTTTATCCATCGTTTGCGTAGCTTGGGGCTGGATGTTTGTTTGGATAGTGAGCGTCCGGAGTATTTGTTTTGTTCTTCGTTCGGCCATGCGCATTTACGTTATACGGATTGCGTGAAGATTTATTTTACGGGTGAGAACGACGTGCCCGACTTCAATTGGTACGATTATGCGATGGCGTTTCATCCTCTCTCGTTTGGCGACCGTTACCTGCGTTTCCCGTTGTATGTCCTGTACAAAGGCTTTGAGGGGCTTTCGGAAAAATGTTTTGATGCTTCCACCGCGCTCGACCGGAAGTTCTGTAACTTTGTCTATTCTAACGCCCGCTGGGCGGATCCATTCCGGGATCGTTTCTTTCGGGAACTTTCTAAATATAAGAAGATTGATTCTGGTGGCCGTCACTTGAACAATATCGGCGGACCGGTAGCGGATAAGATGACATTCATTCGCGATTATAAGTTTACGATCGCTTTCGAGAATAGTGCGTTGCCCGGCTATACGACGGAGAAGTTGATGGAGCCGATGGTGGTGAATTCTCTCCCGATTTATTGGGGAAATCCTTGTGTAGAGGACGATTTCAACGAGCGTTCTTTCATCCGGGTACGGAGTGAGGTGGATATGAAGCGTGCCATTGAGGAGATTATCCGCTTGGATACGGACGATGACGCTTATTTGGTGAAACTGTCCGAGCCGTGGACGCTTCCGGATATGCGTCCCGCGGATTGGCTCGCCCGCTTGGATGCTTTCTTGCTTTCTATTTTTAAGCAATCGCCCGAGGAGGCGAGGCGTTGTACAGAATATGGATTCGCCCGCTTGTATCGGCAGAAAGTCCGGAAGCGGGAACGGATTAATCGATTGTTCTTTTGGAGGAAATAGTAATCTAAGTTAAAATGATATAGGAGGATGGATATTTATTTTTGCTCTTTCGCTGATTCTCGGATGTCCGCATCTTTATCTCGAATCAAGGAACAGGCCTTGGCGTTCGATATGTTTAAGGAAGTCTATGTAATAGATGAGAATGGATTGGATTCCAGTTTTCGGGATCATTACAAAGATAAATTGATTTTAGGATCGAGAGGGTATGGTTATTGGATGTGGAAGCCTTATCTTCTTCAACGCATGCTGGATTATGTCGCGGATGGGGATATCATTATCTATGCGGATGCGGGTTGCCATCTAAACGCAAACGGTAAACAGCGTTTGTGTACCTATATTGATGTGTTGGTTAAGAACGAAGCAGGTCTATTGTTATTCTCACAGGAAGGATTGCTGGAAAGATGCTGGACGAAAGGGGATGTTTTCGACTATTTTGGAGTGCGGCACGATATGACGATCTCGGATTCCGCTCAAAGAGCCGGTACCGTTTTATTTATACAAAAGAAGTCCACTTCCGAAAATATAATACGGGAGTGGAATCAGGCGTATGAGTCTGATTTTTCTTTGATAGATGATACGCCTTCCCATAGTCCCAATCTGGATGGGTTTGTAGAACATAGGCATGATCAATCGATTTTATCTATATTATCCAAGTTACGCGGAGCTGCGTTTTTGCCTGTATCTGAGATTTATGCGCAAGATTGGGATACGATTTCGGATCATCCTATTTTAGCGAAAAGGGATAAAAAGTTAAAATTATTCTATTTGTTATCGAGAAAATACCATACGGCTTGTCGAATACTGAGAAAGCTATTTTAAGCTTATTTCCCCAACAATCCTTTCCCCACTTGCCAGCGGAATTCCAGTAGTTTGTAGCCTTTGGCGGGGCGCAGGGTGAGGAGGAACCAAGCTGCGAGAACGAAAGAGGCGCCCCATTTCACCGCTTCCATCAATAAGCGTTTGTAAAAGGCTTGTTGTCCTAATTGCCGGGTGCGGATGCGTTCGCTCCGTCCGATGGCGTAGGTGAGGCGGCGGAAATGCGCGTCGGTCAGTTTGCTGTCGGGGATGTGGTGGTAAATCTTGGCGGCGGGTAGGTAATAACACCGTTCTCCTCCATTCATCAGGCGCAGGAAGAAATCCTTGTCCTCCGCGCCCATCAGGGAGTTCCCTTTCCGTCCTAAGTTCGTGTCGAAAGCTCCGTATCGAAGGAAAAGCGCCCGACGGAAGCAGGCGTGTCCCGTGCCGGGATAATCCTTGGGCGATAGGAGCTTGACACGGTTGCCTTTCCGATATTCGCCGGTCACCAGTCGCCGGGTGAAATGGGAGAGCCAATGAGGTTCCCGCGTCTCGTAGACGGGGATAACAGGCCCGGCTGAGATGCCGGCGTCTGGATAGCGGGTGAAGAAATCGTCGACACCCCGCAAGAAGTCAGGCTCTACGGTCTCGTCATCGTCGATGAATACGATGATATCGCCTTTCGCCTCCGTCACGCCCCGGTTGCGGGCGTACGAGATGCCTTGGTTGTATTCAACGAGATAGTTCAAGGGAAGCGAGGGATTCTCTTGCTGGTATGTCCGGATGATGTCGCCCGTAATGTCGGTGCTATTGTTGTCGACGAGGATAATCTCGAAAGCGTCGAGGGGGAATTGTTGTGCCCGCAGGCTGTCCAATACCATGGGCAGGTATTTGCCCCGGTTATACGTACAAATCACGACCGATAAAAACATAATCTCTCCTTCTTGTTTTCCGGGAGGCAAATGTACGGAAATATTTCGGGGTTTGTTGTATATTCGCGTCGTTATAAAATTGTCTTTATAAATCAATACGGTCATGCGAGATTTCTTCAAGGGATGGGGGACGCACGTGGTCGCCCTCGTGATATTCTTAGGGTTGGTAATTACCTATTTCGCTCCGGTGGAGCTGGAGGGGAAAGTGGTTCGTCAGGGCGATACGCAGAAATTCGTGGGCATGTCGCGCGAGTTGACGGAGTTGCCGAAGGAGCGGCAGGAAGGTGTCGTGGCATGGCTGGGGAGTATGTTCTCGGGGATGCCCTCGTATCAAGTTACGGTGGTGAACCGCCCGGATGTGCATCTGGATGTGTTGAACAAGCTCCTTTCGCCGCTCGACTACGCCTCGACCCGTGTCGTGTTGATCTCATTGATTTGTTTTTATATCCTGATGTGCGTGATGGGCGTCCATAAGTGGCTGGCGATATTGGGCGCCATCGCTTACGCGTTCGCCTCCTATAATTTCATCATCCTGGAGGCGGGGCACATCACGAAGGCCTACGTGATCGCGTACATGCCGCTGACGTTGGCGGGAATGCGCTTGTTATTCACGGGAAAATACCTGTGGGGCATTGCCTTGTTCACTTTCTCCGTGGCGACTTCTATCCGCGAGAACCATTTGCAAGTGACTTATTATTTGGCTCTCTTATGCGTTTTCGTCTATCTGGGCTATGTCTATGAGCAAGTCCGGAACAAGGATTTCAAGCGTTTGATCCGGGTATCGCTTTTGTTGGCGGGTTGCGTCTGCCTGGCGATCCTGCCGAACGCCGAGAATTTGTATGCCAACTGGGAGTTGAGCAAGACGACGACGCGCGGCGCTACGGAGCTGACTATCTCGACTCCGGCGGGCGAGAAGGTCTCTTCAGGACTAGATAAGGATTATGCTTTCGCTTGGAGTTACGGGAAAGGGGAGTTGCTGACGCTCCTGGTACCGGATACGTATGGAGGTAGCTCCGGTGGAACGTTGGGCCCGGATTCGGAGGTTTATCAGGCGCTTCGTTTGAAAGGCGCGCAAGTCGGGAAAGAAGTGCAGGCGCCTACTTATTGGGGCGAGAAGGCGTTTACGTCCGGTCCGGTATATTTCGGGGCGGTGGTTTGCTTTTTGTTCGTATTGGGAATGTTTGTTATCCGCCATTCGATGAAATGGTGGTTGTTCGCCGGTTCCTTCTTCTTTATCTTGCTGGCGTTGGGGCGTAACTTCGATGCGTTTAATACGTTTATGTTCCATTACTTGCCGATGTACAACAAGTTCCGTACGGTGGAGATGGCGTTGGTCATCCCGGGGTTGATCGTTCCTATAATCGCGTTATGGGGCTTGCGGGATATTTTGGATGGGAAGGTTGACAATAAGCGGTTGAAGTTAGGCTTGATCGCTTCGTTGGCGATAACCGGTGGCCTCTGCTTGATTCTTTGGTGGATGCCGAGTCTGTTGCTCGATTTCCGTTCCTCGTACGACGCGCAATACCAGTTGCCGGATTGGTATTATAACGCATTGCTGATGGATCGCGCCTCGTTGGTATCCGCCGACGCGATGCGCTCGTTGTTCTTTATCCTCTTGGGCGCCGCTTTGTTGTTCTGGTTCTATACGGCGAAAGAGCGCCAGAAAGTAGTTACGTGGGTTGGCTTGGGTTTGGCGGTTCTGACTTTGGTCGATCTTTGGAGCGTGGATCGCCGTTATCTGGATGATTCCAATTTCATTACCCCGAAGCAAAACACGGAGGTCTATCAGTCTACCGTGGCGGACGAGGCGATTTTGAAAGACACGGATCCCTCGTATCGCGTGCTGAATTTGAACAGTCCGTTCTTGGATTCGGGAACTTCGTATTACCATAAATCCATCGGTGGTTATCACGCCGCTAAATTGCGTAGGTATCAGGAGTTGATCGATTTCCGCTTGCAGGGAGAGATTAATTCGATTGTCGGCGCGCTTCAGCAAGCGAAGACGGCCAACGATTTGATGAGCGCCTTCGCCGCATGTCCGTCCTTGAATATGTTGAATACCCGTTATATCATTTATAATCCGGAGCAGCCGCCTTTGCGTAACCCGTTCGCCAACGGGAATGCTTGGTTCGTGCGCGAGGTGGAGCTTGTGAATAGCGCGGACGAGGAGATCCAGGCATTGGACCGGATCAATCCTTTAGAGGTCGCGGTGGTGGATAAGCGTTTCGCCGCGGATGTGGAGGGCTTCACGTATCAGCCGGACTCGACCGCCTCGATTTCGCTGGAGAGCTATCGCCCGAATCAATTGGTTTATCGCTCGAAGACGAACTCCGAGCAGTTGGCTGTATTTTCCGAGATTTATTATCAACCGGGTTGGCAAGCGACTATCGACGGGAAGCCCGCTCCGCATTTCCGGGCGGATTGGACCCTGCGTGCGATGCGGATTCCGGCGGGCGAGCATGAGATCGTGTTCGCGTTCAAGCCTACCGGATATATTACCGCCTCTTATATCGCTTCCTACAGTTCGGTGCTGATCGTGCTTTTATTGGTAGGCGCCGCGGGTTATTCCCTGTGGGAGGCACGTAAGAAAAAAGAGGCGAAAGCATAGGAATCGTCCCTTATCGAAGCGGAAAAGGAGCGGAATGCCTTGTGTATTCCGCTTTTTCTCGTATATTCGCGTCACCAAAGAGAGGCCGAACTGTTAGCTCAGCTGGTTTAGAGCGCTGCCTTGACAGGGCAGAGGTCGCCGGTTCGAATCCGGCACAGTTCACAGAGCTTAGACTCCCAATACGATATTGGCATCTATATTTAGTTTCTTGCTCATCTCACGAGCTACTTTTAAAGTAGGTTCACATTTCCCGGAAATATAATCGCTGAGTCGTGCGGGGCTTACTCCGACTAATTTCGCGAGTGCTTTTTGATTCAATCCCATTTCAAACATACGAAGTTTGAGTACATCTATTAATGTTGGTTCTCCCAATGCGAAATGTTCGTCTGAATAGTCAGCGACTAAGTTCGAAATCAAATTCAGTTCGATACAGTTCGGATCGTCAAGAGGGGTTTCGTCGGTAACTAAAGGGAGAAGCTCTTCTACTCTTTTTACCGCCCAATCGTATTGAGCTTTTGTTTCTATTTTTGTCATAGCTTTATATTTTAGAGCAATCCGCTATTTTATCATATTCCGCATGCGTGCCAATAAAACGAATGTATACGAATTGTATGGTGAATTTTATGACAACAATGAGTCTGTAGGTGTTACCTTTGATGTTAAAAACATAGTGTTGATTGCCAACGCTGTCAACATTGTTAAAGGTTTTCTTTATCTCGGAAAAGCACTTCCATTTGCTTTTTTTGACTATTGTCACCCATTCTTGCAGAGCAACCTTAGAATCAGGATGCGCTTCCGCGTATTCTTTTAATGCCTGTTCTGTAAATATTCTCATAGGTTGCTCTTTTTGTATGGGACAAAGGTAATGATAAAATTTATTTCTCAAAATTTGATTTTGATATTTCTGACTCGTGGTTTGCGCGCGCCATGCTAACGTCTTACCTTCGCGAAGGTAACGAAAAAAGGACAATCGATGATGATTAGCGAGAAAGAGAAATGCCGGAGAGGCGAGTTGTACGACGCGAATTACGACCCGGAGTTGCTCCGGGAGCGGACGCGGTGTAAGGAACTTTATTATCGGTATAACCAATTGCCGCCTTCCCGGTTGGAGGAGCGGGAGCGGATTATCCGCGAGATGCTGGGGAAGACGGGAGAGCGTTTCCTGATAGAGCAACCCTTTTATTGCGATTATGGGTACAACATCGAGGTGGGCGAGAACTTCTATGCCAATATGAATTGCGTGATTCTGGATGAGGCGAAAGTGACGTTTGGCGATAACGTCTTTGTCGCTCCCAATTGCGGCTTCTATACGGCCGGGCATCCGCTCGACGTGGAGCGACGGAACCGGGGATTGGAGTACGCCCGCCCGATTACGGTCGGCAGCAATGTCTGGATTGGGGCGCAAGTGTGTGTGCTTCCCGGGGTGACGATCGGGGATAATTGCGTGATTGGCGCCGGAAGTGTGGTGACGAGAAGCATCCCCGCCAATTCCCTCGCCGTGGGGAATCCGTGCCGGGTGATTCGGGAGATCGAGGTTTAATTTTAATAGATAAGGACGATGAGAAAGTACGTGTTGGTGGCGATGGCCATTTGGGCGTCCATGCGGATAGGCGTGGCGCAGACGTTGGAGAAGATGTGTTGGTTCAACGAGCCGGAGCGTTGGGAGGTTAAGGACGGTAAGCTCACGATGTTCGTGACGCCCCAGAGCGATTATTGGCGCGTCTCGCATTATGGGTTTACGGTGGACGACGCCCCGTTCTATTACGCCGAGTATGGCGGCGAGTTCGAGGCGAAGGTGAAGATAACGGGCGATTACAAGACCCGCTTCGACCAGGCGGGGCTGATGATTCGCATCGACCACCGGAATTATATCAAGACGGGCATCGAGTTCGTCGACGGGAAATTCAACCTGAGCGCCGTGGTGACGCACGATAAGTCCGATTGGAGCGTCATTACCTTGGAGAAGCCGGTGCCTTACATCTGGATCAAGGCGGTGCGCCGGTTGGACGCGGTGGAGATTTTCTACTCGTTCGACGATAAGGAATACGTGATGATGCGCAACGCTTGGTTGCAGGACAATACGCCCGTGCGGGTCGGGCTGATGGGGGCTTGTCCGGACGGACAGGGCTTCAACGTCACCTTCGAGCATTTCCAGGTGAGGCATCTTCCCGACCAGCGTCGCCTGGAATGGCTGATGAAGAATCAGGCGGAATGACGATGGGCATTCTTACGCGCTGATAATGGGCATCGTGAGGGGTTAATAACGGGCATCGTGAGCGCCTCGCGCTGCCCATTGTCACGTGCGGGCGGTTCCGGGTTTGAGATTGCCGGATAAATGCGTACCTTCGCGGCGATAGACGGGGAAAGGGCCTCGTTTGTCGGATAGAACAATCGAATATCTATAAAATTAAATACGTTTATGGCATTACAATGTGGCATCGTAGGCCTTCCGAATGTCGGGAAGTCTACCCTTTTCAATTGCTTATCGAACGCGAAAGCGCAATCGGCGAACTTCCCCTTCTGTACGATCGAGCCGAACGTGGGCGTGATTACCGTACCGGACGAGCGATTAAATAAACTGGCGGAGATCGAGCATCCGCAACGCGTGATTCCTACGACCGTGGAGATCGTTGACATCGCGGGATTGGTGAAAGGAGCCAGCAAGGGCGAGGGATTGGGCAATAAGTTCTTGGCGAATATCCGCGAGACGGACGCGATCTTGCACGTGTTGCGTTGCTTCGACGATGATAATATTGTGCACGTGGATGGCCGCGTGGATCCGGTGCGCGATAAGGAGATTATCGATATGGAGCTTCAAATCAAGGACCTGGAGACGGTGGATAGCCGTATCGCCAAGGTGCAGAAGCAGGCGCAGACGGGTGGCGACAAGCAGGCGAAAGTGGCCTACGAGGTGCTTCGCAAATACAAGGAGGCGCTGGAGCAAGGGAAAAGCGCCCGTACGGTGACGTTCGAGACGAAGGACGAGGAGCGGATCGCGCATGACTTGTTCTTGCTGACCAACAAGCCGGTGATGTACGTGTGCAACGTCGACGAGGCGAGCGCCGTGAACGGCAACGCCTACGTGGATGCCGTGCGCGAGGCGGTCAAGGACGAGAACGCCCAGATATTGGTGGTAGCGGCGAAGATCGAGAGCGAGATCGCCGAGTTCGATACCTACGAGGAGCGTCAGATGTTCCTACAGGAGATCGGTCTGGAGGAGTCGGGCGTGAACCGCTTGATTAAGTCGGCTTATCAGTTATTGAACCTGCAGACGTTCTTCACCGCCGGCCCCGACGAGTGCCGCGCCTGGACGTTCCACAAGGGCTGGAAGGCGCCTCAATGCGCGGGCGTGATCCATACCGATTTCGAGAAGGGATTCATCCGTGCCGAGGTCATCAAGTACGACGATTATGTGTCGTATGGCTCGGAGGCCGCCGTGAAAGAGGCCGGCAAGATGAGCGTGGAGGGCAAGGACTACGTCGTGCAGGATGGCGACATCATGCATTTCCGTTTCAATGTATAGGATAAGGAGTTAAGGATTACGGGGAGTTGATGCCGATACGTTTGTCTCGGCTGTAGAGAGCGTGCCGAATCGCGGAAAAAACCGCGTGGATGGCGCGCTTTCTCGCTTTTAATCCCTTACGATGCCTTGCTAGGCCTAGGAAAGGGCTTTCGTCCTCTTAAAAGTGCCTTGCTAGGCCTAGGAAACCATTTTCGTCCTCTTAAAAGTGCCTTGTTAGGCATAGGAAAGGGCTTTCGCCCTCTTAAAAATGCCTTGCTAGGCCTAGGAAACCATTTTCGCCCTCTTAAAAATGCCTTGTTAGGGCTAGGAAAGCGTTTTCGTCCTCTTAAAAGTGCCTTGTTAGGCCTAGGAAAGCGTTTTCACCCTCTTAAAGGTGCCTTGTTAGGCCTAGGAAGGAGGGTAAAGCCATAGTCGAATATTGGCATGCTCTTTTTTTGTATCTTTCCCCCGCTTTTTTTGTAACAACCGCCCGCGCTCTTTCGTCTTATGTATGAAAGCCCGATTCAAAGGCGCGCGGAGGAGGGCCGGATGCGTATAATGAAAATAAAAATGAGGAATACGATGAGAAAGTTAATGATGTTATGGATGGTGGCGTGTATCTGCCAGCTGGGCTACGGCCAGCGGAACGTCGACCAACTGTTCAAGACGTTTCGGGGCGAGAGCGACGTGACTTCCGTGCGAATCGGCTCGTTCGCGATGAGATTGGCGAGTTTGTTTACCGATACGTACGGCGTCAGGGGCGTGGACGTCTTGGCGCTCGACGATTGCGATGGCGCGGTGAAGGAGCGGTTCTCCGCCGCTGTGCGCGATTTGCGGGACGCGGATTACGAGACGATGCTGACCTCCAACGAGGACGGCGAGCGCACCCGGATTTTGGTGCGGATAGAGGACGATTTGATTCGCGAGTTGGTCATCGTGACGACGGGCGACGATAACGCGCTGGTGCGTATCAAAGGGAAAATCAGCCCGGCGGACGTGGAGCGGGTTATCAACGAGCATGCGAACGGGGATAGTTGAGAGGGGCGAAGGCGATGGATGTTGAGGTTTTCAAGCGGCGTTTCCTTCCCTTTCACCCCAAGCTCTATCGGGTCGCTTACGCCTTGGTGGGCGACCGGGCGGATGCCGAGGACTTGTTGCAGGAGGCGTATGCCCGCTTGTGGAACAGGCGGGACGAGCTGGAAGACGTCCGGAATCCGGAGGCTTTCGCCGTGACGTTGCTCCGGAACCTTTGCCTGGATTTCCTGCGCTCGGCCGAGGTGAGCCGCCGGCAGGGGCGCGAGAGCCTGGAGGAGGTCTCGGTGGAGGCCGCTTCCTCGCCGGAGAGGGAGCTGGAGGCGAGGGAGGAGGTCCGCTACGTGCGGGCCTTGATAGAGCGGTTGCCGGAGAAGCAACGACAGGTGCTCCGCTTACGCGGCGTGGAGGATTGCTCGTTCGAGGAAATCGAGCGGATAACGGGGCTGAGCGCCTCGAACGTACGGACATTGTTGTCCCGGGCACGGAAGTGGATTCGGGAGCGGTTAGAAAATAAATCAATCGGTTATGGACGATAAAAGAATAGATGAGTTGATAAATGAGGCCTTGCGTGAGGACATGGCCTTGCCCGACGGGCTTGCCGAGCGCTTGGAGCGGCGGCTCGATAGCATCGCCTCGCGGGCGGAGGAAGAGGCCGGGGCGCCGCGGGTTTCCATCCGGGCGCGGGAAGGGCGCTCCCCGCGGCGGCGTTTCCTCTATGCCCTGAGCGGAGTGGCGGCGGCTTTGATAGGCGTCGTTTGTTACATAGGGATTGAGAGCGCTCGCCCGGCGAAGGCCGATACGTTCACCGACCCGCGCGAGGCGGCGCTGGTCGCCCAGGATGCCTTGGCGCTTTTGTCGCGAAACCTGAACAAGGGCTTGGAGCAGGCGCGGGAGGCGAACCGGGAAATCACGAGAATACAGGATATCGTAAATAAACATTTAAATGACTAATACAATGAGACTGAAATGCGTATGTACTATTTTGCTGCTTTGGTGCGCGAGCGTATGTTTCGCCCAGGGCAAGTTGTTCGATAAATATGCCGAGATGGATGGCGTCACCTCGGTGTACATCTCGAAGAAGATGTTCCAGATGATGCCGGCCATGGAAGAGGTCGGGCTGAACTTGGCGAATATGAAGGGAAAGATCGAGTCGTTGCAGATTCTTACCACGGAGAACGGGGATTTGCGGCGGAAGATGAGCGAGGACTTCCGTGCGCTCATCGGGAAGGAGCACGAGGAGTTGATGCGGGTGAAGGACGACGACACGCGGGCGAACTTCTACGTCCGGCAAGAGGGCGAGTTAATCAAGGAGCTGGTCATGCTCGCGGATACCGATTCCGACGAGTTCACCGTCATCCAGCTACGGGGCAACTTCACCTTGAACGACATCCAGGAGATCACGAAGGAGGCGATGAAGTAATAAATGGCTTGACCCAGACTCATCGCCGAGCGGCGTGCTAATACCAGATTGGTGCGATTCCCTTCGAAGGAGATTTATGTTTCTTTCGAAGGGAATTTTAGTTTCTCTCGAAGGAAACTGGAGTTCCCTTCGGAGGAAATTGGGTGTTAATCAATTGACAATTGACGATTGACAATTAACGATTTATGATTTATGATTTATGATTTATGATTGCTGGGTGCATCCATTCCCCTCTTGAGAGGGGCAGGGGGTGTGTTAATCAATTGACAATTCACAATTGACGATTGACGAATTATAGGGTTGTGAAACTTATAGGACGGTGAAGCCGTCCCACTTTATGTAACCGAGGGTGGAGCGGAGCGACACCTGCGGAATGCGTACATCCCTTTCTGGAAGCGACCTCGGAGAGGTCGAACTCTTATTTATATAATGTACGCGCGTACATTATTTATAGGTATTTACCCCTGTAACGGGCATATATGTTATTTAGATGATAAAAATCTGAGATTCAATGCGGTATATA
>DXEN01000011.1 GCA_019114945.1 Candidatus Parabacteroides intestinigallinarum
CGCGCCCCCGCAGGGCGTCGCGGTCGGCCAGCTCGCTCGCGCCCGTGTTGCACACGTAGGTCAGGATGATGCGGTACGGGTCCAGCGGATGGGCGGACAGGTAGATGCCCACCAGCTCCTTCTCCTTGTTCAGCCGCTCCAGGTCGCTCCAGCGCTCGCACTTCGAGATCTCCGGCTTGGCGATGGAGACGAACGCGTCGTCGCCGAAGAGCGAGTTCGCGGCCGTGCTCTTGTCCATCTGGTACTTGTTGCCGTAACGCGCCAGCACGTCGAGGAACGACTCGCCCTTGCCGTTGTCCACGAAGAACTGCTCGCGCTGGATGCCCAGGTTGTCGAAGGCGCCGGCCAGCGCCAGCGACTCGATGTTCTTCTTGTTGCACGCCGTCAGGTTCACCCGCTCCACGAAATCGAAGATGCTCTTGTAGGGGCCGTTCTTCCGCCGCTCGTCGATGATGTTCTGCACGGCGGATTCGCCCACGCCCTTGATGGCGCCCAGGCCGAAGCGAATGTTCTTGTTCTTGTCGACGCCGAACTTCAGCACCGACTCGTTCACGTCGGGTCCCAGCACCTGGATGCCCATCGCCCGGCACTCGTCCATGAACTTCGTGATATCCGTGATGTTCGACAAGCTTCGGCTCAGCACGGCCGCCATGTATTCCGAAGGGTAGTTCGCCTTCAGGTAGGCCGTCTGGTAGGCCACCCACGAGTAGCACGTGGCGTGGCTCTTGTTGAACGCGTAGGAGGCGAACTTCTCCCAGTCCGCCCATATCTTGTTCAGCGTCTCCTCCTTGTAGCCGTTGGCCTGTCCGCCCGCCATGAACTTCGACTTCAGATGGTTCATCTTCTCGATTTGCTTCTTTCCCATCGCCTTGCGCAGCGTGTCGCTCTCGCCGCGGGTGAAGTCGGCCAGCAGGCGCGAGAGGAGCATCACCTGCTCCTGGTAGACCGTGATGCCGTAGGTGTCCTTCAAGTAACGCTCCATCACGGGGATATCGTACTTGATCTCCTCGTCGCCATGCTTGCGGGCGATGAAGGAGGGGATGTAGTCCATCGGCCCCGGACGGTAGAGGGCGTTCATCGCGATCAGATCCTCGAACTTCGAGGGCCGCAGCTCCTTCAGGTATTTCTGCATGCCGGCGGACTCGAATTGGAACGTGCCCGTCGTGCGCCCCTCGCAATAGAGCTTGTAGGTGGCGGGATCTTCCAGGCTGATGTGGTCGATGTCCAGCTCCTCGCCGGTGGTGAGGCGTATGTTCTCGACGGCCTCCTTGATGATGGAGAGGGTCTTCAGCCCCAGGAAGTCCATCTTGATCAGCCCGGTCTCCTCGATCACCGAGCCCTCGTATTGGGTGACGAGCATCTCCTCGCCCGTGTCCTTATCTTTCGCCGTGCACACCGGCACGACATCCGATATATCGTAGCGCCCGATGATGACGCCGCAGGCGTGCACGCCCGTGTTGCGCACGTTGCCCTCCAGCTTCTGGGCGTATTTCAGCGTGTCGCGCGCCAAGGGGTCGCTCCCGTTCGCCGCCTCGCGCAGCTCGGGCACGTAGTTGATGGCGTCCGCCAGCTTGAACTTCTTCATGTCCGGTATCTTGTCCGGCACCAGCTTCGCCAGGCGGTTCGATTCCGCCAGCGGCAGCTTCTGCACGCGCGCCACGTCCTTGATGGCCGACTTCGTCGCCATCGTGCCGTAGGTGATGATATGCGCCACGCGCTCCGCCCCGTATTTCTCCGTCACCCAGCGCAGCACCTCGCCGCGCCCGTCGTCGTCGAAGTCGGTATCGATATCGGGCAATGAGATACGATCCGGGTTCAGGAAACGCTCGAACAGCAGGTCGTATTTAATGGGGTCTATTTTCGTGATGCCCAAGCAATACGCCACGGCCGAGCCCGCCGCCGAGCCGCGGCCCGGTCCCACCGACACGCCCAGCTCCTCGCGCGCCGCCCGGATGAAATCCTGCACGATGAGGAAGTAGCCGGGGAAACCCATCGTCTTCATGATATGCAGCTCGAAGTTCAGGCGCTCGCTCACCTCGGCCGACAAGGGGTCGCCATACAGGCGCCGCGCCCCGTCGTAGGTGAGCTTGGCCAGGTAGTCGGCCTCCAGCTTGATGCGGTACAGTTTGTCGTAGCCGCCCAGCTTCTTCACCTTCGCGTTCGCCTCCTCCTCGCCCATCACGACGTTGCCGTTCTCGTCGCGGGTGAACTCGTCGAACAAGTCCCGCTCCGTGAATCGTTCCCGGTACGACTCCTCGGTACCGAACTCGGCGGGGATGGCGAAGGTGGGCATGATGGGCCCGCTGTCGATGGAATAGAACTCCACCTTGTCCGCCACCTCCAGCGTATTGCGCAGCGCCTCGGGATGGTCGGCGAAGATGGCGTTCATCTCGGCGGTCGTCTTCATCCACTCCTGCTTGGAATAGCGCATCCGCTTCGGGTCGTCCAGGTCCTTGCCGGTGCTCAGGCAAATGAGGCGGTCGTGCGCCTCGGCGTCGTCGGCGTTCACGAAATGGACGTCGTTCGTGGCTATCAGCTTGATGTCGTGCTTGCGGGCCAGCTCCACCAGCACCTTGTTCACTTCCTGCTGATGCGGGAAGATGGTGCGGTCGGCGTTCGGGTCGTGCGTCTCGTGGCGTTGCAGCTCCAGGTAATAATCCTCGCCGAACAGGTTCTTGAACCACAGCACGGATTCCTCCGCCTCGGCCAGCTTCCCTTGCATGATCAGTTGCGGGATCTCCCCGCCCAGGCAGGCGGAGCAGACTATCAAGTCCTCGTGATAGCGCTCCAGCAACTCCTTGTCGATGCGCGGACGGCCGTAGAAGCCTTCCGTCCACGAGAGGGAGACCATCTTGATCAGGTTCTTGTAGCCATTCTTGTTCTTCGCCAGCACGATGAGGTGCCAGCCGCTGCGGTCGTCCCGCGAGGCCAGCTTGCTATGCCGCCCGTGGCGGGCGCAATAGCACTCGCACCCCAAGATGGGTTTGAATATCGCCGCCTTCGCCTCGGCCACGCGGCCGCGCAGCTCCTCTACGCGCCGCAGCTCCTCGTCCGTGGGGTTCTCTTTCTCCAGCAAAGGCTTCAGCTCCTTCTCCGCCTCCTTGATCTCGCCCAGCGGCTTGCCGTTCTTCTTATTCACCTTGTTGAAAAACTCCTTGATGCCGAACATCACGCCGTGGTCGGTCACGGCGATGGCGCGCATACCGTCTTTATAAGCCTTGTCTATCAAAGCGTCGATAGACGCCTGCCCATCCAGCAGGGAATATTGCGTGTGAACGTGTAAATGTACGAATGGTTCCATAGTCTCCTCTTTAGCTTGCCTCGCGAAAATAAGGAAAAATGCCTATCTGACCAAAGACGCTATCACTTTCGTAAAATCCGAAATGTCACCCTCCACGCTGGCTTTCTCCAACGCCTTCATATACTCCAGTCGCCGTTCAACCGGAATGACCGTCCAGTTATACCCGCCGGATGCGAGCATGACGTTCAAGATAAAACGCCCCATTCTTCCGTTCCCATCCATATACGGGTGAATGAATACGAAAAAGAAATGTCCCAGCACAGCTCTTGCTGCCGGATGCGGCTCGTTTTTCAGAAGCTCAAACAATACGGGCATAACATCCCTGACGGCTTTTGAATTAAGCGGGATATGTTGTGAGCCGCGTATATACACTTGCCCGGTACGGTAACCTACCAAATCTTCTCTTTGCAGAATCCCTACCGCGGCAAATGGCATCCACATCTGTATGTACCAAGTAGAATGGTCGGTTTTCACCGCTTCTCCGGCATTCTTCCCTTGCAACACATCGGAAATTGTCTTTTTAACAGCCTGGAATGCCTGATAATAGCCACGTGCGACCAAGGCGTTTTTATGTTCCTTGTCTTCATCTTCCGGTTGCCAATTACCGGACCGGACTTTTTCGATAAGTTCAGGTGACACCTTATACCCTTCTATGGACAGCGAATGGTAAGCATCCTCCGAATATTTTTCATCTACCTGTTTCAGGTACCCTTCCACATCATCTATACGACCGGGAGCTTCCGGAAAAAGCTCGATTACCTTCTCTCGCATATTCTCCCACATCAAACGCAAACGAGTGACGTATGGTGAAACTTCATAAACGATAGGCACTTGGGACTTTTCCTCGAAAGGGTCTTCTTCCCGTACGTCATATCCGAATCCTTTCATGGTGGAAACTATACTGTCCGCCATCTCGTTGTTGCCGATATTACGAAACGCCCCGGCAATCCTTCCGGCACGGCGCGAGGCTCCGTTTCTTGTCAAGACCTTTAGTATATCAGCGGCGTCTTGAACCATGGCCAGACAGGTGCGGGCAGCAATCTTTTCCGCCTGAAAATATCTCGGAGTGGCATAAACCAATGCTTCCGCAAGAGGATAAAGGTTAAGCCCATATTCCGGTTCTTGATAGAGTTGTTCCGGTATGTCGCTCCGATATGCTAAAAGCGAAGTGCCATACATCAATTTCTGCACATTATTGCTGCCGTTCGGCGATTTGATGATTACCTGTGTCGGAACAGTCGTCTTTCCCGAATACAAATCCAACGATTGTTCGGCGGTCAGACACCACCGCTCCTCCCATTTCGCGGCCGCATATTTCGCAATAAAATGCCAAAACACGGTATACCATACCGTCGTATCTCCTTCCGCCCCCGGTCTGGCAGCGATGTACCAGCCCTTCATTACTTCCTGCAACCAGCCGTTGTCCAACAATCTGGTCAAATGCGTTCTCCCTATTTCTTTCGTCCCTTGCAGCACTACACAAGGATGCCGTTCCTGGAGCTTCCGCAATTCCTCCAATGAAACCGCCATCTTTTCCGCTATTGTAGCCATTGTCTTTTCATTAAATACATTCCTATTTATGCGCGAATACTCGTATTTGCGCACGTGCATTTACTCGTATTTGCGTACGTGCATTTACTCGTATTTGACGCGAAAATACAAAATGTATTTATATAATCAATTGGTAATGACCACTTTTTTACCTCGCATTAATCTTTAGAAGTTTGGGGCAGGTCGGCTATGGGTTAGTAGACCTGCCTCGTCGTATATTTATTGTCTGGCCGCTCTTGATCCAACCGTTCCTTTGTCCACCCGTGTGGCGACGAAAGTGCCCGCTTCACAGATTCCGGTCGCCTACTCGCCGATTATTTTTGAGAGGGAGGAACTTCTTCGCCATATTTGCTGTGTTAAAATTTGAAATGTCCCAAAAAAGTTTTGAAAAGCACACGACTGGCAATGGTCATGCAAAGAAACAAATAGAGCGACAAGTGAAATCTAAACTTAAATTAATTCAGAAGAGAAATGACAAAGAAAGAATCTAAACCATTATCCTTTGATAGGATAGCGAAAGCATCGGTATTCTGTTTGCTGTTCTCTGCCTTCTCCGTAAATACCGCGATGGCCGTACCCGTTTCCACGGAGGAAAGCGGCGAGGTATCGGTGGTACAACAAGGCAAGAAAGTGACAGGTGTTGTAGTGGACGGGGCGGGAATTCCCGTTATTGGAGCGAACGTGATCGTAAAAGGAACGACGAACGGTACGATCACGGACTTCGACGGCAACTTCACGTTGGAGAATGTACCGGCGGATGGCGTGTTGGTCGTGTCGTACATCGGCTACCTGTCGCAGGAGATTCCGGTAGGCAACCAATCCGCTATCAACGTGACACTGAAGGAAGATACGCAGGCGCTGGACGAAGTAGTAGTGGTCGGATACGGTACGATGCGTAAGTCGGACGTGACAGGCTCTATCTCTACGGCGAAAGGCGAGGATATGCTGAAGGCGCAGAACTTTAGCGCGCTGGACAACTTGCGTGGTAAAGCCGCCGGCGTGAACATCTTCTCGAACTCCAGCCAGCCGGGCGCGTACGGCAGCCGCGTCGTGATTCGTGGTCAGGCTACGATCAACGCCTCATCGGATCCGTTGTACGTGGTCGATGGCGTGGTGATGGAGAATTTCTACCTGATGAACCCGAACGATATCGAGTCGATGGAGGTATTGAAGGACGCTTCCGCGACGGCTATCTATGGAGCCCGCGGCGCGAACGGTGTCATCATGGTGACAACCAAGCGGGGCAAGAAAGGCGATAAGGGAGTGCAGGTCAGCTACGCGGGCTCGGTCAGCGTGGCGCATCGGGCCAGCAAGATGAATACGATGAACGCGCAAGAGTGGTGCGATGCGTTCATGGAAGGAATCGAGAACGAGAACAAGTGGGGCGGCACGAATTGGTCGACCGACCGCGGCTATTGGTTCTCGGATAGCCGCTTCTTCGACGCCGACGGAAATCCGCTGTACGACACCGATTGGCAGGACGAGTCCACCCGCGTGGCCGTATCGCACAATCACCAGTTGAACATCCAGCAGGCGGGCGATAAATCGTCGATGGGCGCGTTCCTCAACTTTACGGACCAACAGGGCATCATGCTCAACACGTACTCCAAACGTTTGAACGCCAAGATCGCTTACGACGCCGACCCGACGAAATGGCTCTCCACCTCCGTGAACCTCTCCGTGAACCACACATGGGGCAACTCCACGACCGAGTCCGGCGGATCGCAGGACGCCCGCCGCACGATGATCGAGATGTTGCCGTGGCTACCGGTGACCTACGACGGCGAATATACGAGCTCCAACACGCCGAACGTGCCGATGGACTTCGAGAGTATGGCGAACCCCGTGCATATCCTGGAGACCCAGAAGAACATGAACTACAACACGAAGATCTTCGGAAACGCGGCCTTGACGTTCCACCTGCTCGAAGGGTTGGATCTGAAGACGCAATTCGGTGTGGACGCGAACCTCGCGAGCGCGCACAAGTACACGCCCAGCGACTTGAACAACCTGGGCAAGGACCAGCGGGGCGTAGCCGAGCGATATTACGGGAACACCTTGTATTGGCAGGAGGAGACGTACCTGACGTACAACAAGACCTGGGACGAGCATCGACTGAATACGATGGCGGGTCTTTCCTGGCAGGAGCGTACCTATAATTACAGCTGGATGAAGAGCCAGTCGTTCGATACCGATATCTACCAGGATTACAACATGGAGGCCGGGACGAACCCCTCCTCCCCCGACACGTACTACGAGCGCTGGGCGATGAACTCGTATTTCTTGCGTTTGGCGTATACGTATAAAGACCGCTACTCGATAACCGCCACGGGGCGCTACGATGGCTCCTCCAAGTTCGGCGAGAACAACAAGTATGCCTTCTTCCCCTCGGCCGGCTTGGCCTGGAACGTCACGCAAGAGGATTTCTTGAAGAACAACAACGTGCTCAGCAACCTGAAGCTGCACACCAGCTACGGTCTGACCGGTAACTCGGAGATTGGCGTATACAAGTCGCTCGCTACCATTACCAGCGGCACCTTGCTGCTGAATGGCACGCGCTCCTCGTACTCCAAGTTAGGGACGCTGGCGAACTCCGACCTGAAATGGGAGAAGACCGCCCAGTTCGATATCGGCTTCGATATCGGTTTCTTCCAAAACCGTATCACGTTGGACGCCTCATATTACAATAAGAAAACGACCGACTTGCTGCTGAACTCGCCGGTTCCGCACACGACCGGCTTTAAATCCGTCTACGAGAATGTAGGGTCTATCCGCAACCAAGGTCTGGACTTGATGCTGACCACCCACAACATCGACAATAAGGATTTCTCGTGGACAACGACGATCAACGCCAATTTCAATAAGAACAAGATCCTCTCCCTGGGCGAGAACGACGCGGATATCCTGATGAACGAATGGGTAAACGGCGCCTCCATCCTGCGTGTGGGCGAGAGCGTAGGTAGCTTCTACGGCTATAAGCGCTACGGCATCTACACCGAGGAGGATTACGAGGCGGGCAACTGCGCGCAGAACGAGATCGGACGACCGAAACGCTCGTCCGAGCGGGAGATTATCGGTAAGGGCGTGCCCGACTGGACCGGCTCCATGATCAACACCCTGCGCTGGAAGAACTGGGATTTCACCTTGGACTTGCAGTTCGTGGCGGGCGTACAAACTTTGCAGCAATTCTACCATTCCACGATGGACCGCTTCGGGCAGACCAACGGCTTGGCGGATATTCTCAATGGTTACAACGGCACCGGCGACGGTGGAATGCAACCGGCTATTTGGCTCATAAACGGCGGGCACTCCAACCAAGATACCATGACGGATTCCTATTGGGTAGCCAACGGTTCGTATTTGCGGGCCAACTTGATCCAATTGGGCTACACGTTCGATTCCACCCAGTTGGCGAAGACACCGTTCAGCAGCTTGCGTATTTATTTCAACGTGAACAACGCTTTCTTGATCCATGCGAAGGACTTCAAGGGATACGATCCGGAGTCGACCTCGCAGATATCGACCAGCAATGGCGTCACCTCCGCCGACCAGTTCGGGCAGAACATGACCTTCTTCTCGTACCCAAGGGCGAGGACGTTCACGTTGGGCCTCAATGTAACATTTTAATTCACTTTAATTATGCAGCAAACAACAATGAGAAAGATAGTAACAACAGCGATTTTATGCGCGGGCTTGGCGGGGTTCACCGCTTGCAGCGATTTCTTGGACGAGGAGCCAAAGTCGGCGCTGACTTTGGAGACGTATTATCAAACAGAGTCGGATATCATAGGCAATGTCAATTATCTGTACCGGAACGGCGTGCCGAGCCTGTTGTCGGACATGAGCGGGGCCTATCGCGGGTCGAGCGTCAGCGTGACCTCGATGTTGACCGGCTATTTCCAGAGCGAGTATGAGGGACAGGAGGTGGACTTCATCTATTCCCGCCAATTGACCCGCCAGAACTTCACGGCTTCCGTATGTACCTATTGGTCGAACGACACGTGGGACGATTGCTACGAGGCGATCAACGTGGCGAACGCCGTGCTGAAATACATCGACAACGTCGATATGTCGAGCCCCGAGCAGTACAAAGCGGAGGCGCGCTTCTTCCGGGCGTGGAATTATTTCTATCTGGTGAAAGCCTTTGGCGACGTGCCGATGATGACCGAGCCGACCGAGGATGGCGACGCCGTGACTTATCCGACCCGCACCGCCGAGGAGACCATCTATACGGATATCATCATCCCCGATTTGCAAGAGGCGGTAGAGAACCTGCCCGAAGCGACCTTCGCGGGAAATAGCCACCGGGCGACGAAGTACGCCGCCGAGATGGTATTGGCGGACGTGTATATGATGCGCGGGCAATACAGCGAGGCAGTTCCCTTGTTGCAGGACGTGATTGGAAGCGGATTGTTCTCGCTGACACAAAACAACGACCTGGAACTGAACAGCGCGTTCAACCTATTGCGCGAGAACGACGACTTGGCGGAGGTGATTTATGCCTACGAGCGGGACAGCCAGGTATCGAATAGCGGCAACTTGCCCGCCCACGCCTTCAACCTCGCCGCAGGATCGGCCGGTTTATTCGAGACCTATTCGTTGATCGTGAACGTGTACAACGTGAGCGACCGCTATCAGAACGTGTACGAGGAAAACGACCTGCGTATCCAGCCGAACCAGTTCTTCCACTGGACTTATACGAACCCGAATACCGGGCAGACTTTCACCTTCGAGGACCAGACTGGTAACTGGTATTGGTACGACGAGGAAGCCTTGTTGGAGACCAATATCGGCACGAAGGATTGGAATATCTACCGTTACGCAGAGACGTTGCTCTCCGCCGCCGAGTGCATCGCGCAAACAAGTGGCGTGACCGCCGAGGCCGCCGGTTACCTGGCGCAAGTGAAAGCCCGCGCCAACATGGAGGGAAAGAGCGCCGACGAGATCGCTACGGAACTGCAAGGCTTGGGTCAACAGGCCTTTATCGAGGAATGCTGGAAAGAACGCCTGCGCGAGTTCCCGCTGGAGATGAAGATCTGGGACGATTGCGTACGCACGATGAAGTTCCCGGACATCTCGGAGACGAACCGTGGCGAAGTGACGTTCGTGGACTTGATTGGCGCGACGAACGGAAGCGGAGCTACTTTCAAGGAGACGGACTTGCATTGGCCGATTCCGGTCGAGGAGATCCAGCGGAATCCGAACCTGACCCAGAACGATGGTTACTCAGCGCAATAACGCCGGCATACGAATAACCGATTAGCCGATAATTTCGCCCGTTTCGTCGATTTCGTTAGCGGAATCGACGGCGGGCGATTATTTTTGTGGCGTTGATGAATCTCGCGTATGGTTCTTTTAAGGAAAAATGATATAGGAATCGGGCTTACGGTATCCGTGCTGCTAAGCCTTTTCGTGAATTTCACGATGCTGGGTCGCATATACGAGTTAGGCGTAAACAACCGAATCGTAGGCGTGCGACCTCCGGATCGGATCGTTTATTTCTTATTGATCTGGTTCTTTCTGGTTTCTTTCATCCTGTTCATCGTAAACAGGCTGATGTTGCATATCGGCGACCGGCTTTTCCGAAAAAAGGAATACAAGCGGATAGCGTTGGCTTGCGCCGTTTGCCTGGTTATCGGCTTGGGACTGTACCGCCTGGCGCCGACACTTTACGATTGGTTCATCGTGGAATGGCCGGAAGCGGAGGTCGCCTCGCCCATGGAGGGAAATCCCCCTATCTCCGTGAAGCCGCCCGCGTTCGCATTCCCGCCCGAAGAATCGCGCCAGCCACCCAGACCTTTCACCAGCCCCGCCTTCTTCCTGGCGGAGCATCTGTTCATTTTCCTGACTGTAATACTCAGTTCCATTCTAATTCGCCTATTGAATATCAAACAACAAATGCGACTGGAGAACGAGCGGCTGCGGACCGAGCGCTGGCAAAGTTCGTACAACGCCCTGATGGGCCAGATTAACCCACATTTCTTCTTCAACTCACTGAATGGGCTAAGCGCACTGATACAAAGCGGCGAGCGGCAGCAAACACTCCATTACTTAGACGAGCTATCGAACGTGTTCCGCTATATTTTGCAAAGCAACCGGAAAGGATTGGTCACGCTGGCAGAGGAGTTACAGTTCGTGAAAGCCTATACGTACCTGCTGGGCGTGCGTTACGAGGGGAAACTCTTCTTTTCCATCCAGGTGGACACGCCTTACCTGCTTTGGTACCTGCCCATCCTGAGCCTCTTGCCGCTCATCGAGAACGCCGTGAAACACAACGTTATCAGCAAGCCATCGCCCTTGCGCATCGACATCTACACCACCGATGACGGAAAATTAATCATATCCAATAATATACAACCCAAGGCGGAAGAAAACCGGGGAAATGGCATCGGGCTGAAGAACCTCTGGGGTCGGTATCTTATGCTGACCCAAAAAGATATCCAAATCTCCAGCCAGAAAGGCTATTACAAAGTGGCAGATCGGAAGAG
>DXEN01000093.1 GCA_019114945.1 Candidatus Parabacteroides intestinigallinarum
CCAAGTACTCCGCGATGGAGGAACAAGCGGGAATGGTTATTAATAATAATGTTAATATTAGTAATAGGTTAAATTAAAGTACACGATCCATCTGCTCCGTGAGGAGCGGAGGATTGGAAAAAACAAGATCCCTGTCGGGCTGCGTAATGCGTCCGGCGGGGATTTTTGACAATTAACAATTGATGATTGACAATTTATGATTTATGATTTATGATTTATGAATTACGATTTATGATTTATATTCCCCTCTTGAGAGGGGCAGGGGGTGTGTCACGGTCGCATAATAATGGGCATCGTAAGGTGCTGACGATGCCTATCATTCATACCTTAGAATGCCCATTATTCATATCTTATGATGCCCGTTATTGGAACGCCGGCATACGGGTTTTGGCGGTAGCCATGCAGCGCAGCACGTCGTCCTTGGTGCCGTCGAACGGGCCCATGCCCTCGATCTTCAAGGTCGTCATGGCGGCGGCGAAGCGACCCGCCTCCTCGATATCCGCGCCCTTGGCCCGTTGGTACAAGTAGCCGGTCATATACGTATCGCCCGCTCCCGTGGCGTTGACCACTTCCCGCGGGATGTAAGCGGGAATCCGGTGATACGTGGTGCCATCGAAGATGACAGAGCCCATGCTACCGAACGTCAGCAGCACCTCTTTCACACCCCAATCGTAAATAATCCGTCCCGCTTGGATGGGATCGGTCGTACCGGTAAGCACCTCCATCTCGTGCTCGTTCGCCTTCAGGAAATGCACATAGCGCAGCACCTCCTTCTTCTCCGGCCAATCCACGGCGTAGACATGCTGGTCGCGTACCTCGCGCAGATAACCTTGCGAGTCGATGGACACCAATCCCTTTCCCGCCAGGTAACGCACGACCTCCAAAGAGAAATCGTCCGCCAAGAGACTTCCCAAGTGGAAGATTTTGGCGTCGATCGCACGCAGGCTATCGACCGTGAAAGGATCCGCCTTCGCCAAGACCCGCTGGGTGCGGTTGTCCTGGTTCTCGCCATAAATATTCTCGAAATAAACCGTGTGCTCGCTGGGCATGACGGACACCTCGACACCGGCGGCCCGCAAATCGTCCACCGCTTTCATCTCCGACTCGGCCAAGGCCGTCACCAGCGTATAGCGGATGTCCGTGAAACGCTTGATCGCGTGCGAGAAGTAAAAGGACGTGCCTCCCGGCATGTGAACGGTATTCTTGGGCGTCACCACCTTATCCAAGGTAATATGTCCGACGCAGCAAAGTTCGTATGTGCTCATTTCTATTCAGTTTACTTTAACAATAAAGTAGCAAAGGTAGGAAAAAAGATGATATTCCAACCTTGTTATCCACAAAAGAACGAGATAAGCAACGGAACGCTGACCTCCAGCACGATTCCGTGGATGATCGCGGTCGGCACGACACTCTTCCCTGAATAGCGGCTGATAGCGGGCAGGCAGACATCCATCGAGTTGATGCCCGCTACGGAAACCGGCGCGAATTTCCCGAACAACGCCGCGTAGAGCGGGGCGCCGAACAACGCCAGCATCTCCCGGATGATATTCGCCAGCAGGGCGATCGCGCCTAAGCGCGAAGCGATCTCCACGCCCGCGGAGGCCTCTTTCAATTGCGTGATGAGCACGGACGAGAGGGAATAATACGCGAAGCCGCTCCCTACCGCCATGCAATCGTAGGCATTCAACGAGCTTAGCAACAAGCTGGCGCCCGCGGAGAACGCCAAGGTGCCGGCGATGGTGAACAAGGGCAGCAACAAGGCGGATAGGCGGATGTGCCGGAACATAGCGCCCAATTCCCCGTTCGCGCCGAGGTTCAAGCCCACTTGTACGATCAACGCGTATAGCAGGAAAGAAGGCAACCGCTGCACGAGCGCGAGCGAGGACTCGCCGATACACATCCCGCAAAGGATGCCGGCGACAAAGCAACCGACGACAATCAAATTATTCCTCATGGCGACCTCCTTTCCGGATAAACAGACGATAAGCGATGTAAGAGGCGAGCAGGCTTCCCGCCACGCCACATACGGCCAGCAGGGCCGCTTGCGCCCCGAACTCGCCGAGGTCGCGGAGCAACGCCCGGTTGGCCCCGATAGAAATCCCGAACACAAACAACATCACGAATATGGTGTAGGAGATGGAACGCTCCAATCCCCCGCAAATAGGCGCGTGCCGCAATAGATAACCCGCGGCTATTCCTACGCATAATAATCCTAAAACAATAAACATACGTATAACATGGTTATACGGGAGCGAAAACGTAGCGATATGCCGCGCAAAGGATACCTTTCCCGCATACGACGCGTTTCCCCGTTTCCCGTGGAGTTAGAGAATATAATGAATAAAATAAGATATAGAATCGCGGGATGCCCGGCCGGACTCCCACGCTCGCGTGGAGGTTTGGTTTAGATAAAGCCGCTGAACCAATGGACGTGTACGACCTGCGCGCCCCGCGTCCGCGAGGTGCCCTGCCGTTGAAGTCTATTTACACGTACCTGATTCATACTGGTTCTCCTTTATCTTTTCGCAAAGATAGGCATAATATCCGTGACCGCCAAACCTTTTCGGCCGTTCGCTCGCGTGAATTCCTCGGAATCGGGAGCGCATTTCCAAACTTTTACGTAAATTTGGCACAGCATTACGGAGGAATGGAATCATTCCGTAAGAGGAATCGTTCATTTAGATATAAACTATAAAAGTTATGAGGAAAAGCGTTATTTTTTCTTTGCTGGCCGCGGCTCCCGCTCTCATGATGGCGGAAGAGGCACGGTTGTTGCGTTTCCCCGCCACGAACGGAGAGGAGATCGTCTTCTCGTACGCCGGGGATTTGTACAAGGTGGCGGCCACGGGTGGCGAGGCCAGCCGGCTTACGTCGTACGTGGGCTACGAGATGTTCCCGCGTTTCTCGCCGGATGGGCAAACGATCGCCTTCACCGGCCAGTACGATGGCAATACGGAGGTGTACACGATGCCCGCCACGGGTGGCGAGCCCCTGCGTATCACTTATACGGCGACGAATAGTCGCGATGACCTGGGCGACCGTATGGGGCCGAACAACATCGTGATGACCTGGACGCCCGACGGTTCGGGCATCGTGTATCGCAATCGGATAGGCGATGGCTTCTCCGGGCAGTTGTACACGGTAAACAAAGAGGGCGGGCTTTCCAAGGCCATTCCCCTGCCCGAGGGCGGTTTCTGTAGCTACGCCCCGGATGGCAAGCGATTGGCGTACAACCGGGTGATGCGCGAGTTCCGCACGTGGAAATATTACAAAGGCGGTATGGCGGACGACATCTGGATCTACGACCCGGAGAAGCAAAGCGTGACGAACGTGACGAACAACGAGGCGCAGGACATCTTCCCCATGTGGATCGGCGATGAGATCTTCTTCCTCTCCGACCGGGATCACACGATGAACGTATTCGTCTACAATACGAAGACGGGCCAGACAAGCAAGGTGACCAACTTTACCGAATACGACGTGAAGTTCCCCAGTTGCTTTGGTAATCAGATCGTGTTCGAGAACGGTGGCTATATTTATAAGATGGACGCTACCGCGAAAAAGCCGGAGAAGGTGAGCATCACGCTCGCGTCCGATAATATCTATGCCCGTCCGGAGATAAAGGACGGCGCTGAATATATTACGGCGGCCAGCCTCTCCCCGAAGGGCGAGCGTATGGTGGTAACCGCCCGGGGCGAGGTGTTCGATGTCCCCGTGGAGCAAGGCGTGACGAAGAACCTGACCCGTACGCCAGGTGCGCACGAGCGCGAGGCGCAATGGGCTCCCGACGGACGCTCTATCGTTTACATCTCCGACCAGACCGGCGAGACCGAGCTATACCTGAGACCCGCGGAAGGTGGCGAGCCCGTCCAGCTGACCAAGAACAACGATACGTACATCCGTATCTTCCAATGGAGCCCGGACGCGAAGAAGATTGTCTATACCGACCGTAAGAACCGCGTCAACCTGCTGGATGTAGCGACAAAACAAGTGACGACCTTATCGCAAAGCCCGCTGGGCGAGGCTCGTGGCGTAAGTTTCTCGCCGGATAGCAAGTGGCTTACCTACTCCCGGGTTTCCGAGAATAACTTCTCGCTCGTTTATTTGTACGACATCGCGGCGAAAAAGGAATATCCCGTAACCGACAAATGGTACGAGTCTTCCTCGCCCGTCTTCAGCACGGATGGAAAATACTTAGTGTTTAGTTCCGCCCGCGACTTCAACCCGACGTACGGACGTACGGAGTGGAACCATACGTATTCCGATATGAATGGGGTTTACTTGGCATTATTGTCGAAAGAAACCGCTTCGCCTTTCTTGGAGAAAGACGCCCAGGTGGCGACTGGAGCGGCTTCTACTCCAGAGGATGAGGCGAAGGCCGGCGCTTCCGCTATGAAGGTCGATATCGATGGCATCGGCGACCGTATCGTGCGTGTGCCTGTACCGGGCGGTAATTATTTCAACCTCTACTCGGATGGCGAGCGGGTATATTACTTTACGCGAGCCGGCATGAAGATGTACGACTTGAAGAACCGGAAAGAGGAAACCATCGGCGAGCCGGCGATGATGGTGGATCCCGCGGGCGAGAAGGCGATCTTCTTTAAGGATGACCAGCTGTACGTGACCGACATCCCGAAGGGTAAAGTGGCGTTGGACAAGCCGGTGGACCTGACGAACATGAAGATTACCGTCGATTATCCGCAAGAATGGGCGCAGATCTTCGACGAGGCGTGGCGCGCCTTTCGCGATGGCTTCTACTTAGAGAATATGCATGGAAAGAACTGGAAGGCGATCAAGGAGAAATACGCCGTACTGCTTCCTTACGTGAAGACCCGTTTGGACTTGAATTACGTGATTGGCGAGATGATTGGCGAGGCCGGCGTGGGTCACTGCTACGTGAATCCCGGAGAGTTGGAGGGACCGGAGCGGATATCGATGGGCTTGTTAGGAGCCGAGATATCGCGGGATAAGAGCGGTTTCTTCCGCTTAGAGAAGATTATTCCGGGTGCCTCGTGGAACAAGAAATTGCGCTCGCCGCTGACCGAGCCGGGCATCGAGGCGAAAGCCGGCGAGTACATCGTGGCGATCGATGGCGTTCCGACGAATACGGTAAACGATATGTACAAGTTGCTTGTGGGCAAGGCGAACGTACCGACCGAGCTGAGCCTTAATAGCCAACCGAAGCTGGAAGGCGCGCGCAAGATCGTGATCAGCCCCATCGCCGAGGAATATTCCTTGCGTCATTACAACTGGATTCAAGAGAATATCCGTAAGGTCGACGAGGCCACGGATGGCAAGGTTGGTTACATCTACATCCCCGACATGGGTCCGGAGGGCTTGAATGAGTTCTCGCGTTATTTCTATCCGCAATTGGATAAAGAGGGATTGATTATCGATGATCGCGCGAACGGTGGCGGAAATGTGTCGCCGATGATCCTGGAGCGCTTGGCGCGCGAGCCGTATCGCCTGACGATGCGTCGGGGCTCGTCGTTGATCGGTACCGTGCCCGATGCTGTGCAAGTGGGTCCGAAGGTTTGCCTTATCAACAAATATTCCGCCTCCGATGGCGACCTCTTCCCGTGGGGCTTCCGTGCCTTAGGCTTGGGTAAGCTGATTGGTGTACGCACTTGGGGTGGAATCGTCGGCATCAGCGGACCGCTCCCCTATCTGGACGGGACGGATATCCGTGTGCCTTTCTTCACGAGCTACGACCCGAAGACAGGTGATTGGATTATCGAGAACCATGGCGTAGACCCCGATATCGTGGTAGATAACGACCCGATTAAGGAATGGAACGGTGAGGACCAGCAACTAAACCGCGCCATCGAGGAAGTGATGAAGGAGTTGAAGAACCGCAAGCCGTTGCCCCCGGTTCCCGCCCCGCGTGACTGGAGCGTTCCGGCAGAGAGATAACCAAAGATAACCGATAAACCGGAGGGAGCCATCCATCATGGATACGCTCCCTCCTTTTTCTTATAGAAAATTACGAACCTCCTATCCTAGCAGCCATGGGATTTTCCAATAAAAAATAAAAGAATGGGCAAAAACACCGTGGTTACCCGAATAAAAATTACCTTTGTCCGTTATATTATCAAAGAACATATAACATAAGGCATGATACAAGCTATTATAGACAAACATTTTTTTAACTTGCTCATTTTTACCTTGGTGTTTGGTATATTACTATATGATGCCATTGGTTTTGACTATACAGACGAGATTTGTGCGTTATTTTTATTCATCCTATTCAGTATCTACCTTTTTTCCACAAAAGGTTGGGACTTTAACAAGGCCTTTTTAACAACGATTGGAATATTCTTGTTCTACTTTTGTTATTCTTTGTATATAGGCAGTAATACGAAAACCGCTATTTTATCGGATATGCTCATTCAGATAAAGCCTTATTTGGCTTTTTTCTGTGTTTATTCAATGATGCCACGATTAAACGAATCCCAAAAGCGTATTTTGAAATCCCTTTGTTTAGTTCTGTGGTTTCCTTTACTCTGCATCGGTTTAGCGGGAGCTGTCAACATCAAGTTACTCACTCTTTTGATGGGGCATCCCACTTATTTTGCGGCAGCGGTGATATGTGTTTCATTCTGTTATCTCTATTGTAGTGATTTTCGCACTATAGATAAAGTCGTATTTATCGCGTTATTGTCAATCGGCCTCATTTCTGGGCGATCCAAGTTCTATGGCTTTTTTGCATTGGCCACGATTATCATGTTCTACTTTTCGGCCACGAAGCAATTTAAATTAAACGCAAAGAATATAACTATCATTCTACTTACTTTAGTTGCCGTGATTTTTGTCGCTCGCGAGAAAATCTATTTCTACTTCTACCAAACAGTCACCGAACAAGTCGATAGGGATATGATCGCCCGCTATGTATTGTATGCGACAGCACCACAAATTCTCATTGATTACTTCCCTTTCGGGAGTGGATTCGCTAGCTATGGTACATTTTCATCGGGTGTTTATTATTCAGATATCTACGCCAAATATGGAATCGATGGTGTATGGGGAATGAGCCGAGATCATTATAACTTCATTGCGGATACCTATTATCCTTCATTAGCCCAATTTGGAGTTGTAGGCATTCTCTTATTTATGACCTTTTGGCTCTACTTGCTATTGAAGGCTGTTCGTTTCCATAAGATACACGCTAACATGAAATGCCTCTCACTGGTGATAATGATAATTGGCTTCTTTTTGATTGAAAGCACGACAGACTCAACATTCACTACGCATCGAGGTTTTTTCGTTCTCATGCTTTTGGGTTTAATTTTATCAGATATGAAATATGGGCAAATGGAACAAAGCCTTCCTGCCTCTAAACAAGTGACGCATGAAAATACTTCAAATCAATAAATACTTCTATAAAAAAGGAGGTGCGGAAACCGTATTCTTTAATACGATTCATCTTCTTGAGCAACATGGGCACACGGTAATTCCGTTTAGTTTACGAAACTCAAAGAATGAGCCGACCCCTTATGCCTCTTATTTCGTGAATTATCCGGAATTGTCTGAATCATCCGTTCTTCAGAAAATAAAATATCTACCCGCATTTATCTACAATAGAGAAGCGGCATGGCGTTTGGAGAAGCTCATTCAACAAGAACGGCCGGATATAGCGCATATACATCTAATGTTTAATAGCTTATCTGTATCTATTCTTCCTGTTCTCAGGAAATATCGTATTCCTGTTATCATGAGCGTACATGATTATCGCTTGGTCTGCCCCGCTTACACATTTACGGATGGACAACGAAATTTTTGTGAGCGATGTAAAGATGGGCATTTCTATCATTGTATTACTCACAAATGCTCGAATGGGAATCTTATCAATAGTATTATGTTGAGTTTGGATAGTTATTTCCGGGCTAATTTTTATCCTCCCATCGAATATATCGATCGTTTTATATTCGTCAGTCAATTTTCAATGAGGAAACACATAGAGGTGGAACCACGCTTTGCGAAAAAGTGCACCTATCTATATAATTTTACACCCGATCTTCCCCGAGAATATCATCCCTCTAAAGGGGATTATCTATTTTTCTTTGGGAGAATTTCGGAAGAAAAAGGCATATATACCTTATTAGAAGCTATAAAACGAATGCCTAATATTCAATTGAAATTGGCCGGAACGGGTCCTCTGTTAGAACAACTTAAAACAAATTGTCCCCCAAACGCAG
>DXEN01000094.1 GCA_019114945.1 Candidatus Parabacteroides intestinigallinarum
CAGGCGGAGAGCATCGCCAACCCCACGGCGGCGACCGCCGAGTTCGTCCTCGCCTTCAACGGCCTCGTACGCGAGGTGGACCGCCTCTACAACCTCCGCACGGGCAACACCCAGGCCGAGGGCGGCGGCGAGACCGTCATCCCCGGCACCGACCCCGGCGAGGGTGGCGAGCAAACTCCCGAACCCGAGCCTACCGACCCGGAGGAAGGCGGCGAGGAGACCGATTCGCCAAGCGTAATCTGATTGTAATTGACAATTGAGAATTGACAATTGACAATTAGCACCAAGGTTTTCACCGGCATCGAAATTGTCAATTGTCAATTGTTCATTGTCAATTCATGACACACCCCCTGCCCCCTCTCAAGAGGGGAATAAATTTGAAATTTGAAATCTGAAATTTTAAATCAACAGCGCCCTATCCGCCGTTAGCGGACGTTGAGGATGATGTCGAAACCGGAGATTTTGAAGATGGAGAGGACGCCCTCGCTCACGTTGACCACGCTCACGTCGCCGCCTTTCGCCATCATCATCTTCTTCAACGCCAAGAGGACGCGCAGGCCGGAGCTGGAGATATATTCCAAGCCCTCGAAATCAAATACTATCGACGAGATGTCCGCCAGCGCGGGCACGACCTCCTGCTCGAAGCGGGGCGAAGTCTCCGTATCCAGACGTCCCCGCAGGGCGATTGTCATCTCCGAACCATTTACTGTTGTTGTATATTCCATATCGCTACTTTGTTTTATTTAATCGTTTATTATCTTAGATTCGCCGCGAAAATAGGCAATTCGCCAAACTCCTCCAAAGAAAAGAGGGTTTAGTCGAGCGCCAGCCGCTCGGTCAGCGGCAGGTTGTCCGACGAGCCTCCCGCCATGAAGACGAACTCGCCCGGCTCGAAGGCCCAACGGCCGTCGCCTTGGTAAAGCTCCAGCTCCTCGCGGTCCACCGTCAGCTCCACCACCTTGGTCTCGCCCGCCTCGAACGACACGCGGCTGAACGCCTTCAGCTGCTTCTCGGGCGTGGTGTGCGAGGAAATCACGTCTTTCACGTACACCTGCACCACCTCGTCGCCGGCCACCGGCCCCTTGTTGCTCACGGTGACGCGCACCTTCACGCCGTCCGCCGCGGGGACGACCTCCATCTTCTCGTACGCGAAGGAAGTGTAGCTCAAGCCATAGCCGAAGGGATAGAGCGGTTTTGCGTCTCCCTCCACGTAATCGCGGCGGTTGGCGCTACGCTTCGGGTTGTAGAACACGGGCAGCTGCCCCACGCTCTTCGGCACGGAAATCGCCAGCCGGCCCGCCGGGTTGTAATCGCCAAAGAGCACGTCGGCGATCGCGTTGCCGCCCTGCGCGCCCGGGTACCAGGCGTCCACGAGAGCGTCGGCCTTCGCCGCGCAATCGTTGATGACGAGCGGCCGCCCCTTGATAAGCACCACTACCAGCGGCTTGCCCGTGGCTTTCATCAGGCCGAGCAACTCGTTCTGCCGCCCCATCAAGTCGAGCGTGCTGCGGTCGTACCCCTCGCCGCTCTCCATATCGCTCACGGAGTTTTGCTTCGCCTTCGCCGCGCCGGTAGCCTCGAACTCGGCCGAGAAATCGCGGGCGCTGGAGCCGCCCAATACCAGCACGATGGCGTCGCTCTTCTCCGCGGCGGCCACGGCGTTCGCCATATCCACCGAGGAGGTATCGCGGATGGCGCATCCCTTGGCGTAACGCACCGTCGTGCCCGGCGAAACCGCGGCGCGGATGCCGTCCAGCACGGTCACCACCGCGCCCTCGGCCTGCGGCGCCGTATAATCGCCCAACATATTATAAGGCGTATCGGCGTTCGGGCCAATCACGGCGATGGAGCGAATATCCTTCCGCAAAGGCAACGTTTGTCCCTCGTTCTTCAGCAAGACGATGGATTGACGGGCCACCTCGCGCGCCAGCTCCCGGTGCGCGTCCAGCTCGTCGGCCGTCAGCCCGTCTTTCGGGTCGGTGAAAGGTGTATCGAACAATTTCCATTGAAACTTCAAGGTCAGCATCTTGCGCACGGCCTCGTCCAGCGCCTGCTCGGACACTTTCCCCTCGCGCAGCAAAGCCGGCAGGTTGCGGTAGGCCTGCCCGCCCAAGTCGGACTCCACGCCGGCGTTGAAAGCGATCTCGGCGGCTTGCTTGCGGTCGGCCGCCACGCCGTGGCCCGTCATGCCATCGATGGAGAACAGGTCCGACACGACGAAGCCCTTAAAGCCCCACGTATCTTTCAGCACGTCGGTTATCAACTCGCGGTTGCCGGTGCACGGACGGCCGTCCACCTCGTTGTACGAGGTCATCATCGAGAGCAAACCCGCCTCCGTCACCTTGCGGAAAGGCGGCAGGATGACCTCGTTCATCTCGTACTCGCCGATGTGGGCGGTGGCGCCATTGTGCCCGCCCTCGGTCCAGCCGTAGGCCACGAAATGCTTCACCGTCGAGATAACGGGGCACTCCGGGTTCTCCTGCATACCCTTCACGACGGCCTCGCCCAGCTCGCCCGCCAGGTAGGGATCCTCGCCGAAGCCCTCCTCTACCCGCGACCAGCGCGGATCGCGCGCCAAGTCGATTACCGGGCCGTAGCCGATGTGCCCGCCCTGCTTCCGTACCTCCTTGGCCTGCGCCTCGCCCAGGCGACGCAGCAAGTCGGGATTCCAGGTAGAGGCCTGGCCTATACCCGTGGGAAACGCGGTGGTCCCGATGGCCATGTGCCCGTGCGGGCACTCCTCGGCGAGGAACATCGGGATGCCCAGGCGGGTCTTCTCGATACAATAATGTTGCAAAAGATTGACGGCCTCGATGGCGTAACGCGGGTTCAAGCCGTTGGTCAGCGTCTTCTGCGTCCACGGGTCGGCCCGCATGAATCCCCACAGGCTTCCCGTCCCGTGCTCGACGACTACCTTATACGCCTCGTCGGTGAGCGACACTTTCTCGCCGACGCGCTCGTAAAGCGGCCATCCAAACTCCGCCAGCAACTGCCCGGCCTTCTCCTCGACCGTCATCTGGCTCATCAAATCGTTCACGCGCGCCTCTATCGGCTGGGCAGGATCCTCGTAAACGTCCTTCTTCCCGTTCTTGTTGAAATCAATCCACCCCTTCCGGTAGATATCCGCGTCGGCGGAAGCGTTCATCCCCGCCGACATGCTTAGCAAAGCAACTACAATAACCGATGCTATTCTCATTGTACGTTTTTATTTAGATTATGATTCTGACTTTTCCACATTATATCCGGAAATCACCACCCTCGGCGCCTGGCCGCGGGTATCTACGTCCTTCCAACGGATATCCACCGTCTTCTTCTCGCCCGGCAGCAAGGAGAAGTAATTATCGCCATAGAAGATAGGCAGGAACTGGTCGCCATCCCGCTCGCCCACCACGTTGACACGGATCAGCAAGGCGGGAACGTCCGACGTATTCTCCAACGTGGCGGTAGCGGTCCACGTGCCGTCCTCGCCCTTCCGGCTCGTCACGTCCGAGCGCAAGGCGACCTTCGGCAAGGAACGCAACGCCTGGTAGTTGCCCTCCTCCACGCCGCGCACGTAGAAGTTCTCCGACACGACCTGTCCGTTCTCCGTCAACGTCAGCTTGATGAAATGAGCGGCGGATACATTGGCGGGATACTCCAGCGAGATGTATCCCTCGGTCGTATCCTCGCGGCTATCCACGGATACCTCTTTCTCCCACGCCACGGAAGCGTCCATGTTGACGATTTGCGCTTTCGCCTTCAACCCCGGCCGCGTGCCGGCGCTGTAATTCACCACTTCTACCTTGTCCGTAGCCGGATTCCACTGGATGTGCAACGGCTCGCACGCCTTCTTGCAACCGAAGTAAGCGGCCGTAGGCTCGAAGTAATAATCGTAGGTCTGCCATACCATGGAAGGCCATGCCGGATGCGTCATCCAAAGCAACAAGCCCTTCCGGTTCAGGCTCCTCGACTCGAACAAAGCCCGATAGCCGTTGTAATTAATCCATTGGGCGAGGTCGGCGAACTCCTTCGCGCTCGTCGGCTTGCCAAAGCCCTCCTCGATCAGCGCGTTGAACGAAGCGCACGACTGGGCGCCCTCCATCGTATAATCGTGCTGCCCCCATTGATCGTTTTGCGGCCACAAGGCATCCGGCGAGAAGGTGCGTACCAAGCTCTCGTAATTCATCACGTTGGGCATACCCCGCTCGCTATGGAACTGGTCGCTACCGTTCTTCATCGTGAAATATTCCTTCACGGGCCGCGCCTGGTACGGGCCATGGCCGCTCACGCCATCGTCCGCGGAGCTGGAGATGTAAAGCAAGCCCGGATGCTCCTCCTTCACGATACGACGCAGAGCCGTATCCAGCCGCTCGGGCGGATAGCCCTCGTTGCGCCCGCAATAGATAGCGATAGAGGCGTGTTGACGCACACGGTTCACCATATCCTCCGCGTTGGCGACAAACATCTCGGGATCGTACGGATCCGGTCCGTCGGACGGATTCGCCAACCAGAAGTCTTGCCAAAGCATCACGCCGTAGCGGTCGCACGCCTCGTACAACTCCCGGTCGCCAATCTGGCCGACCCAGTTACGCAACATCGTGAAATTCATATCGGCATGATAAGCCACCGCCGCGTCGTACTCGCGTCCCCGGTAGTTCAGGTTCGACTCGCCAAAGCCCCAATTGCCGCCCCGGCCCACAAAACGCCGTCCGTTGATGTAAAGGCTCAGGATGTTATTCTCGTTCGTGAAGTTCATTTGCCGGATACCGACCTTGAAATCCTCGGAATCGGACACCTCATCGTTCACCTTAAACGTAAAGTTCGCGTCGTATAAATAAGGAAAGCCATATCCCCTCGGCCACCACAAACGCGGGTTCCGGACATTCAGTTGCTCGAAATCCGCCGGGTCGAACACGACCGTCCTCACCTCGTTGGCGGCCAGCTCCACCGGTCGCTCGAAGGAAACGCTACCTATCCGGCCCGTTAAAGTACCTTTTACCGGAGCGGAAGCATGGTTTTTCACGATCACCTCCGGCGTCAAGCGAGCCGACGTAGTATCCGGCAAAGGCAACGCCACTTGCACGAACGGGTCTTGAACCGTCACATTCCCTTTCGAGGTCAGATACACGTCGTTCCAAATACCGATGTTCCGTCCGCGGGTCGTCGATATCCAATCCCACCCTACCGTAGCGTGGAATGTCGGGTTATCGGCCCCCAATACACCTCCGTTGAAGTCCGTATTCTTCGCGTATTTCTCTTTCACCGCCCCGATGTGCGCGTTCTTGATAATCTCGACCGCCAGCACGTTCTTTCCCGGCACGACCGCGTCGGTCACGTCGAACATACCCCGGATGAAAGCCCCGTCGATACGGCCTACCCGCTTGCCGTTCAGATACACATTCGCCTTCCAATTGATGCCATCGAAATTCAGGAACAAACGCTCCCGCTTGAAACCTTCCGGCACCTCGAACTCATCCCGATACCAGAAATTGGAGTTGAAGAACGACTCCGATATCTGCAACATATTATCCGCGTAATTCGGATTCGGTATCGCCCCCGCGTTCTTATAGCTGCTCAGCACCGTACCCGGCACAGTAGCCACCAGCCAACCCTCCGGCCGGAACGCGGGCGTGGAAATCTCCTCGCCGGAAGCCTCCACCAAAGAAGCCCGCTGCAATTTCCAATCCCCTCCGGAAAGACGGATCTCGTCCTCCGTCGAAGCGGGCGAAGCCACCGGCCGCGCCACCAATCCGCCTTTGCCCATCACCTCTATCTCGCTCAAGATATAACGTCCTTGGTTGGCGGACTCCGTCATCAGCACCCGTACGTAACGACCCTTGCCTTTCACGTCGACCTCGTCCACCAACGCGGTTCCACCCGGCAGTTCCGCCACGTCCGTCCATTGGCTCGCGTCGTCGGAAACCTGTATCTTACCTTTCACCGCCTTGTTAATCCAATTCAATCGCACCTTATCGAACGTAGAAGAGCTTCCCAAATCCACGTAAAGCCATTCCTCGCCCGCCGTAGCGCTCATCCACGCGCTATTGAAATATTGAGAGGGGAGCAAATCCACCAACTGATCCTGGTCGTAGAAATTCACCTCGTAAAAGGTCCAATACGCGGCCCCCTTCATACGCATGAACATCCGGTAATACGCATATTCGCCTGTTCGCTCGAACGGCAAGGTGATATTCAACGCCCGCACAGGCAACGTACCGGGATCCCAACTGTTCTTGTTCGGATCCGAGTGCGCTTTGTAGCGGGAAGCCTTTCCCGGCATCCCGTCCCCTTTCAAGGTAGCCAAATCGGTCCACGTACTTCCATCGTTCGAACCCTGGCACACGATCTCATAGCCACCTTTCACCTTTCCTTCCTCGTAGGCGACATTCCCGCGGAACTGTACCTTATCGGCTTTTCTCTTCCAATTCTTCAAGGAAAACAGGAAATAAGCCTCCTCGCCCACGGTCGAGTTCCGGGAATAGGGTCCCTGGTCGATCATCCACTCGCGCTCCCGGCGGGGAATCTCCCCGTCCTGCGTAGAAAGCACGAAATATTGAGGCTCCTGGTCGCTGATGATACCATCCGTCGCCAACTGGGCCGTCAGGTTATAATCATAGCTCGACGAATTGTACGCGCTACGCAAGAGAGCTATATTTCGATACGTCGTATAATCCGGATGCAAAGAGGGCGAGAAATCCTCCTTCGGATCTCCCGGATAGGAACCAATACCTCGGGTATAATAATCCGAACGCTCGAACGATTCCCCCGGAACATTTCCCTGTCCGCAACCTTGCCCGACGATGGAAGCCACCATCAATCCGCAAAAACCAAGCAACGGGGACAGACCCCTTTTATTCTTTAAAATTTTCATGATATATAATGTTATTGTGTTTTCTTTTCAATACGGGAGAAAGCGTCAATACGACACGGTGACATCGAAACCCGCCTCGCGAGCCCGGTTGGCGATCGCGTCCAACTCCGCGTGAGTCGCCTTCCGCAAACTCTTGATAGGCGTCTCCCTGTCAATCGTATAAATCATCACCTGCTTGGGACGAATCTGGCGTAAAGCATCCAGCCAGCCCGTAATCTCCTCCTCGGTCATATTATCAATCGACTCGCCATTCACCTCGCCTCGCAAAAACATCGTCTGGATGATAAGATTCCCATCGAAACGACACAACTGGCGCAATAATGAGTCAAAACAAAAAGAAGGATCGTTCGGTCGGTCGATTTGCCGAATCCGACGATCCAACACGGAATCCAATTTCAATATATTATCCTCTATTTGATTCAATGCCCGGAAAACCTCCTCCCGATGCAGCATCGTGGCGTTGGACAACACGGCTATCTTGGCGTTTGGGAAGAATCGATCCCGGGTAGCGATCGTATCCGCTATAATTCCGCCAAACTCCGGATGCACCGTAGGCTCGCCATTCCCGGCGAACGTAATCACGTCCGGAGACGTACCTTCCTTTTTCATCGCCATCAATTTCAACTCCAGCGCCTCCCTTACCTCCGCACGGGTCGGCAAATGCGTATGCGTACGATGTTCCTCGTTCAATCCGCATTCGCAATACACGCAATTAAACGAGCACAATTTACCATCCGCGGGAAGCAAATTAATTCCCAAGGAAGTCCCTAACCGACGACTATGAATAGGGCCAAACACTATTTTATCAAAGAGAATCGTAGACATATCAATCGCTTGCTTTTAATCTCTACAAAACTACATTAAAATTTCCAACGAAGCAAAGCATATAGGTCTGTTTTCCGCGAACTCGCTATTTCTTCCGTGTCAGTTCCTATTAAATCCCTGTCAAAATAGCTCGTATGCGCTATTTTCATCGATAAGGAAAGGCTTTTCCACAGATCCAGGCGAAACGTAAGGGCCACACGGATACCATGTCCATAAAAAGAAGGCATATTAAACGCGTACAAGATATTCTTCTCGTACGAACTGATCCGGCTTCCATAATCATCCGTATGAAACCAGCCCACGTAACCATTCCATTGAAAAGGAACCGTGGCGGGCCGCCAACCGATATGCTGGGAAAGCATCATCCCTTTACTCGCCGGCCGAAAAGCCCTATCGACAAGCACGCCATCCCACGAGCTTTTAAGCACCCACGAGGAAATATTATAAACTTGTTGAAAACGCAAGCGGTGTTGCCGGTAAGGAGTGATAGCGACAAGCGGACGATCCGAGCCCGTATAGTTCTCCGCTTTCTTCCGGTACTTATAACGAAGATAAGCCGTAAAACGCTCATGAGGCGTATAATCCACTTGCGCCATATACTCCTGTCCGGTAGAAGGCACATCAATACCATATTTCAACCAAGGGAAACGAAACAAATCGGCATAGAAAGAGAACCTCCAATAAGCGACGGGCGTCAATCGCAACCCCATATACAGTCCTTGCTCGTTTTGCACCGTCGATCCTTGCGCGAAAGCATTCCCGAACAACGCTTGATACCTCCGGTCATAATAACGATACAACGCCAGGAAGGAAATATAAGAAGTGGGCGTCAACGCGAGCGCGTTCAAGGTAGCGACCGCCCCGTTCTTGGAAAGCGCCGTCTCGCCGAAAAGTTTCACGCGATTGTTTTTCCACATATAATCAACACCGATGTTGATATTGTTCGAGCCCCGGAAATAAAACAGGTTATAAGGTTTCAAATCCGGCTCCATCCGGTATTTCCCGAATGAATAAGAGAGAGCCGTCAGACCGATATGGAAATCAGGCATGGCATAACGAATGTTTCCCCCATAAACCAACAAAGGAATGGTTCGTCTTTTCTCCCAATCCCTTCGCAACCGATGCAAGCCATCCGTTTTCAACGAGGTAAAAGCAAAACTATCCACACCCGCGTCCAACTTGCGGTACGAACAAAACAGGTTGACATCTACGTTACGAATCGCTACCGTACCGGCCATTCCTCGAAAGAAATCCTGTTCATTGGTCGAATAATGCCGGCGAAAACCATTGATCCGTCGTTCCGCTTGCGTTACCAAGGCCGTCCGACTAGGGGAGAAATCATTGCTAACCACCAACCCTTGCCCGAAAGACATCTTATAATCCCCAATCGCCAGACTTTTCAACCAACCCATATCTTTCAAGAAGAAATGCGCCGAATAAAAATCATATCCTTTGTAATAAGCGTTCCAAAACGGTTCGCCCGCGTCTTTTTCCGCCACGAATCCCGCTTGCAATCGGTCGTCAAACGTATACGAATAACGCAACGAATGATAAAACGGTTCACCCCGGTATTTCCGGTTCGGATATTGTTGTAATACGCTATCCGGATAGGCACGATAACCTTTCTTTTGTTGAAAACATCGATCATACCTGATTTGCAATTCATTTCGCCCATACTTCAACATATTCTTAACCGTAAACGCTCGCTTTTCAACCGAAATATCTCCGATATAAACAAACGGAAACAACAAGGATATCGTCTGATAATCCAATTCCTCGATATTCTTCAATTCATACACCGTGAGTATTTTCCCGTAACGCTCCCGATAGGAAAGTATCCGTGCGATCTGACGATCCGACAAGAAAGGCAATCGTTTCAATTGTTCCTCGGTCACGGTATTCAACTCGAAAGGATGCTCGCTCAAATACGATAAATCGGCATACAAATTCTCGATACGCTCCGTATCCTCGGTTTCCTCGGCCAAATCCTCAACATATTCCATCCATTTATCCACCGGATAGATAGCTTGGGAATGAAGCTTATAACTATTTATAAACAAGGATATCGACAAGATTATAAACAATCGTCTCATGGCATCATCGCATTTTAAAAGGTAAAAGACAAACCCACTCCCACGCTCATCCCCAATACCGGATGATAAATCGTAGCCGCGTCAATAGCGAACACGGAAAAAAGATAACCAACCCCTAAAGAAGGCGATAACGGATCCGTCCGCATCCCGGCACGCAAAAAGAAGGCATCGAATAACGTATATTCCAATCCGATATTCCCAATCCATATTCTCTCGGAATCTGTTCCGGCGCTTCCTACTATTAACAGGTTGTTTATAATCTCCCATTGAAAACTTATCTGCGTCAAGTAATAAGAGAAATCCTCTATATCAATTGTTTTATCTCCTAAAGAAATAGAAGGCATATTTATCATAAACACCCCTATCAACAACTTATCAAAAGGCGAGTAAGTCAGGCCTAAATCAACCGATAGCCGGGCTTTCGTGCTTTCCAAAATCTCCGTTTGCAAGAAACTATAATGAAAGCCTACTCCCAAAGCCCAACGATTGCCTAAGCGCTTCCCCATAGAGAAGCGAAACATCATCTCCCGATAAGCTTCATATCCGAAAGCCGAGATATCGAAACCTAACGATAAAAACGGATTCGGATAATAAAAACTACCGGAAAGCGTACCCAATTCTTTCAACAGGTACTTGTTGAAATAGTTCAAGCGAATGGATTTTTCCTCCTCCAAGGCCAACAAGGCCGGATTGAAAGAGGCGGATCGCGTTCCTACATTGCCACCCATCCCGATGCTGCGCACATCGGGAACACGCAAGTTATCAGCGCCATACGAAGTAACATACGAGAACATGCCCACAAGCAGGCATACGAAAAAGCGTCTCATAGCCAAGATTTTGTTATTTACTTTAATTCTACATTTTACGCGAATGTAATGTTTTATATTCATTTATCAAGTTATTAACAGATAAATGATGTGGGAAATCACGAGGGATTTATATTTTCGCGGATATGAGAGGAAAAGGTATATACTACCTGTTGGCTTCGCTCCTGCTTATCAGCATCGAAGGAAAGACGCAAACCATAAAGACCAACATTCTTCCGGAAGGTTATCAAAAGGCTCAAATCCAGAACGGTGATACGATAGCCGTGGTCAATCTCCGGGAAGTTTTCGTATATCCGCCGGTAAAGTTCAAGAACAAACGCGAGCGCAACCGATATAATAAATTGGTACGCGACGTGAAACGCACGCTTCCTTACGCGAAGATTGTTTACGAGACTCTGATCGAGACCTACGAATATATGGAAACCTTGCCGGACGACAAGGCCCGGCAAGCGCACTTAAAGCGCATGGAAAAAGAACTCTTCGCCGAGTATAAACCGCAGTTGAAAAAGTTATCTTTCTCGCAAGGAAAGTTGTTGATTAAATTAATCGACCGGGAATGTAACCAGTCCAGTTACAACTTGTTAAAGGCTTACCTCGGTACTTTCCGTGCCGGATTCTGGAATTTCTTCGCCGGGATGTTCGGGGCCAGCTTGAAAACCGAATACGATCCCGACGGGAAAGACGCGCTTACCGAACGAATCGTCGTATTGGTCGAGAACGGGTTACTTTGACAAACGCTGGAAGAAATCCCAAATCACGATACCGGCCGTAACCGATACATTCAAGGAATGCTTGGTTCCGTATTGCGGAATCTCGACGCACATATCGCATTGGTCCACCACGTTTTGCTGGACTCCTTTCACCTCGTTTCCCAACACGATGGCATACTTTTTCCCCTTATCCAGCGATAAGTTATCCAGCATCACGCTTCCTTCCGCTTGCTCGATGGCGCAGACCGTATACCCGTTCGCCCGCAACTTATCAACCGCCTCGGGCGTATCCTTGAAATACTCCCACGCCACGGTATCCTCGGCTCCCAGCGCCGTTTTATGAATCTCCGCGTTGGGCGGACAAGCCGTGATGCCACACAGATAAACCGCCTCTACCCGGAACGCGTCGGATGTACGAAACACGGAGCCCACGTTATTCAAGCTTCTCACGTGATCCAATACCACTATTAAAGGGGTCTTCTCGCTCTCCTTAAACGCCTCGGGAGTCAATCGGCGCAATTCCGTTACTTTTAATTTCCGCATAACCTTTCTCTTTAGCCGCGAAAGTAACGAATATCTCCGGATATATCGTTGATAAGTTCTTTATAAGTCGTGCATAGAAAATGAAAAATAATCCTTGCGCGATCCAAAAGATTATTCATACAACAACCGCCTCGAATCGCGCAAGCGAATCGACGTTTTATTTATGACGGGCTATCAACATCGCTTATAAACCGTTTTACCCCTCTTCCGGAGTCCCTTTTTTTTGCGCATTCCGGTTATCAACAATTCACTTATATTCTTAATAACTTTCCTAAGTAAAAGAGATAGAGATAATCCATCGCTTTTTCTTTTGTTCGTATCCTCTTGAAAACTCGTTCATCCTTTTTAATAAGGAAACGACCAAGTTTTCTCGCCAAAAACTTTAAACGGTATCAACACCCTATTATATTCATCCTTTAGATTTGAAAATTTCAAAGAATAAAAAAGATAATAATATGATGTTTGTAGAAAAACATGTGTACCCGCGAATTTTCACGAGCGCTATCGGTATGAATCGATAAAGTTTATACCTTTGTCCGGAATCAATAAAAAAAGAAGAGTTATGCTTACCAATCAATCTATCGGATACATGGACGCTCCCGTACCCAAGGATATCGACCTGCGGGAGGCGATCGACCAATTACGGAAAGAGAAAAACGCGGTTATCTTGGCGCATTACTACCAGACGGGCGATATACAAGACATAGCGGATTACGTGGGGGATAGCCTGGCGCTGGCGCAATGGGCGGCCAAGAGCCAAGCGGATATCCTCGTGCTTTGCGGGGTTCACTTCATGGGCGAGACGGCCAAGATTCTTTGCCCGGATAAAAAAGTACTGGTACCGGACTTGAACGCGGGATGTTCCTTGGCGGATAGTTGTCCGGCCCCGGCGTTCGCCGAGTTCGTGAAAGCGCATCCCGGTCATACGGTGATATCGTATGTCAACACGAGCGCCGCGGTAAAGGCCGTGACGGATGTGGTCGTGACCTCCACGAACGCCCGCCAGATCGTGGAAAGTTTTCCGGTGGATACACCGTTGATATTCGGTCCGGACCGAAACCTCGGAAGTTATATCAATCGCGTAACAGGGCGGAATATGTTGCTTTGGGACGGCGCTTGCCACGTGCACGAGCAATTCTCGGCGGAGAAGATCCAAGCATTAAAGGAGCGATATCCGGAAGCGGAGGTCATCACGCATCCGGAATGCAAGCGGGCGGTGGTGGAGATTTCCGATTTCGTTGGCTCTACCGCGGCGTTGTTGAAACATACGATAAAGTCAACCACCCAACGATTTATCGTGGCCACCGAGAGCGGTGTCATTCACGAGATGCGCAAGCAAAGTCCGGATAAGGAATTTATCCCGGCTCCCTCGGACAAGGACGCGTGCGCTTGCAACGAATGCAATTATATGCGCTTGAATACGATGGAAAAGCTTTACAATTGCTTGCGGTTCGAGATGCCGGAGATTTTCGTGGACGAGGAAGTGCGAAAGAAAGCCGTGAAGCCCATCCTGCGTATGCTGGAGATATCGGAACGATTAGGGCTTTGATGAGTTACGAATTATGAAAAAGCCTTGTTTTCCTTCGAAGAAAACCTACTTTTCCTTCGAAGGAAACTATATTTTCTTCCGAAAAAAATGTAAATCTTCTTCGAATGTATCCAAAAATACCTACCCAGTGTCTAATTTTTTGACACCAGTGTCCAAATATTTGACACTCCGGTTCCATTGAGGATTGTATAATCAGCTGTTTATTAATTTATTAATAGATATGGCATGTTTTTTGCTTTTCTATTCGGTGTAGCATAAAATCAATGTATAAACTTTTAATGAAGTAATAACAGTATGTTTAAGTTGTATTTAAAAATCGCTTTCCGTAATATGTGGAAGCATAGGACACAATCGTTGATAGGTATTTTAGGGCTGGCTTTCGCGATCGCTTGTTTTGTACCTTCACTTTTTTGGATTCGATATGAGACCTCGTATGATGATTTTTATCCCCAAGCGGATCGTGTCTATCGGGTTTATACGAAAGAGAAGCAATCCGGAAAGATCAATAAGACCGCCTCAAAAGTAATTGAACGAACTTTGCGGGAGCAATTTCCCGTTATCGAGGCTTCTACTTCCGTGATGGTTGGTGATGAGAAGTGCAAGACCGATGAGATACCTTATGTGCAATTGCATTTTCTATATGCGGATAGCACGTTTCTTTCCGTTTTCCCTCAAACGTTTATTTACGGAAATACGCGAGAGCCTTTGGCGGCATTAAATGATATCGTGCTCACCGAATCGACCGCTCTTCGTTTGTTTGGCTCTTTCGAGAACGCTATCGGGAAGAAGATCCAAAATACGATTAACACCCGTTTTCCGCCCTATGTGGTGACGGCTATCGTGAAAGATCCGCCCGCTCATACGACCCTTCCGTTCGATGGTCTGATTATGCATAACATGTTAAAGTTTTTTACGGTGGATATGCCGGAAAAAGCGCAGTGGTCTAATTTCCTGACGGATGTTTATATCAAGTTTAATGCCAACGCGAATGTGGAAACCGTGTCCGCACGAATCTCGGATTTACCCGCCCGCTTGGGGGATAACCCGAATATAGAGGTTCGCATGTTGCCGCTAAGCGACGTGCGTCATAAGTTGAACGCGGATTCGGCCTTTACGTTGAGTTTTATCAACCTCTTTGTCATCTCCGGTATCTTATTATTACTGACCGCTACGTTTAATTTCTTGAATCTGTATCTTACTTTGTTCCGTTCGCGTATCCGGGAATGGCATTTACGCTCGGTGAATGGCGCCACGCGGGGATCGTTGATCCGGCAAATGTTGTATGAGTTGGCGTGTCCGATAGTCATAGCCTCGTCGCTTGCTTATTGTTGTATTTTAATGGTTCGTCCTTATATTTCTCAATGGGTAGGCATGGAGATGGATATGCGCGGGCTTACCGGAATGTTTATCGTGTGCTGCGTTGGATTGATGGCATTGATTCTTTGCGTAGCGACCCTGCTTTTCTGGGAGACGAGTCGTCAGGCCACTCGCCCCTATTCAGAGATTCGGATAGCGGGTCGGCCGGTCTTGCAACGTCTGGCGGTTACGCTTCAATTAGCCGTTAGCGTTATATTTATTGTCGCGGCTTTAGTGGTGATGGCGCAAATGCGTTATCTCAGTCATAAAGATTTGGGTTTCAATAATACGAGAATTTTACAATTATCGGGTTTTATCGATTATAAGGGAGATTTCATGCGGAGCATATTAAGTAAGCTGGAATCCATGCCGCGAGTGACGCACGTGACCTACACCAATTTCTCGCCGAGCCACGAGATCAATCCTTTCACTTCTACCTCGGACGTGGAATGGCCCAACAAGCAGGAAACGGATGAATCGCTCTTCAGTTGTATTACGGCCGATAGTCATTTCGCCGAGACTTTCGGATTGCGCTTCGAGGCGGGTAAATGGTGGGAAGAAGGACAAATGGACCGGATCGTATTAAACGAGGAAGCCGCTCGCATCATGAATTTGAAAGAACCGGTTGGCACGGTGATCCGAATGATGTCCAATGAGAATAGCCAAGAGAAGAAAGACTATATCGTGTCCGGCGTGATAGACGATTTCCATACCTTGTCTATGCGGAATAAAATCCAGCCGATTATTTTCCTGCAAACCCCTTATTTGGATAACACCATTTATATCGAGACTATCGATGGACAGGAGCATGAGGTGGCGCGAGCTGTCTTGAATTTTCTTCCCGATATCGACCCGAGTTTGGAGGATGCTACCATCACGCCGGTGGGCGAGTTATACGATCGGTTGAATCGTTCGGAGCAAATAGGATTGCGAATGTTTTCCGTGTTAGCGATTGTTTGTATGTTGATATCGTTGTTTGGTATTTATGCCGTCGCTTCCTCCACGACCCGGCGCCGTAGGAAAGAGATCGCTATCCGAAAGGTATTTGGGGCGGAAGCGAGAGATATCGTTCGGATCTTTTTCCGGGAATACGCGTCGCAAGTGGTAATCGCCAACGCGTTCGCCTTACCCATCGCTTATATCATCATGCGTGATTGGTTGCAAGGTTACGCCTATCGTACGGATATCGCTTGGTGGCTATTGCTGAGTGTATTCATAGGAGTGATTGTTATCATTTTGTTTACGGTACTGGAGCAAATCTTGAGAGCCGCCTATAGCAATCCCGCGAAGGTGGTGAAAAGCGAGTGAATAAATAGATAAGAAAAGCCGCAAAAAAAGCGGCTTTTCTTAATAAAAATAGGTATATTCGCGATAATGGAAATTATTTAAAACACAAGACTATGAAATATTTGAATCCCATGGCCGACTTGACTTTCAAAAAAGTATTCGGCGAGCATCCCGATTTAGTGACCAGTTTCCTTAACGCGTTATTGCCTTTTGAGACGCCGGAGGAAGAGATAACCGAGATTGAATATCTTCCGGCTGAATTGGTGCCGGAGACACCTTTTAAGAAAAATAGTATTGTAGATGTACGTTGCAAGGATAAGCAAGGTCGACAATTTCTCGTGGAGATGCAAATGTTTTGGTCTTCTTCTTTTATGCAGCGGGTATTGTTTAATGCCTCGAAAACGTATGTGCGGCAATTGGGCAAGAATGCTCACTATGAATTGTTGCAACCGGTTTATTCGTTGAATTTAGTGAATGAGATATTTCTTCCCGATATACCTGGTTATTATCATGATTATCGGATCGTACAAGTGGAACATACCGATAAGATCATCGAGGGATTGCGTTTCATCTTTATTGAGTTGCCTAAATTTACGCCCAAGGCGTATGGCGATAAGAAGATGCAAGTACTTTGGCTGCGTTATTTAACGGAAATAGATGAGGATACGCGGCAAGTGGCTCCCGATTTATTAGAAAACCCTTCAATCAAGAAAGCGGTGGAGCAAATAGAGGAATCGTCGTTTACGGATGCCCAACTTTTTGGTTATGATGATTTTTGGGATGCCGTGCGCGTCGAGAAATCTTATATCTCAGATGCGAAGCGAGAAGGAAAGCAAAAAGGTTTAAAAGAAGGTTTGGAGCGAGGCATACAAAAAGGTATGCGAAAGGGCATGAAGCAAGGCATCAAACAGGGTATAAAAGAGGGTATACAAAAAGGTATAGAACAGGGTATACAGAAAGGTATAGAGCAAGGGGTGACAAAAGGAAAAGAAGAGGAACGTCTTCAAATAGCTCATAAAATGGAAACGGAAGGCATCGCGATAGAAGTCATCGAGAGAATAACAGGACTTACTCGCGATGAGATAAACGCATTGTAATTCGCCGCTTGGACGCGAGGCATGGGCAATGAACGTGCGTGGTGGAATTCCATGCCCGGTATGACACCGGACGAGACCGCGCAATTGATGCTTGTAAAAAGCGAGGACGACGGACAAACGTGGAGCGAACCGATTAATATCACCGCGCAAGTGAAGGATCCCTCGTGGTATTTCTTGTTGCAAGGACCGGGAAAGGCATTTGTATGAAAGACGGTACGTTGGTATTTCCCATCCAATTTATTGATTCGACCCGTGTGCCGAACGCAGGTATCATGTATAGTAAAGATCACGGAAAAACTTGGCATCGGCATAATGCCGCTCGCTCGAATACGACTGAAGCGCAAGTCGTGGAGGTTGAACCGGGTGTATTCTCGAATCCAAACACGACGAAAGGGCGTAATCATATTACCATCAAAGCGAGTTTGGACGGAGGCATTACTTGGCCGGAATCCTGCCAGCTCCTGTTGGATGAGAACGAGGGATGGGGTTATACTTGTTTGTCTATGATCGACCGTGAGACCATCGGGATTTTTTATGAGTCGAGCGTAGCGCACATGACATTTCAGGCGATTTCCCTACGTCGACTTATTTCCCATTGATGATTCGTTTGATTTCGTTCAATTTGTTCAAGGCTTCGATCGGGGTGAGATTATTGACATCCAAGTTTTTGATTTCATCCCGTATCTGGCTTAAGACAGGATCGTCCAATTGAAAGAAACTAAGTTGATAGCCTTCGGCGGCGGAAGCGATTTCTCGCACGGGTTTGCCGATGACACCTTCTTGCCGGTTCTCGGATTCCAATTGTTTTAAGATCTCGTTGGCGCGTTTTACGATGCTTTTGGGCATGCCAGCCATTCGTGCTACGTGAATACCGAAACTATGCTCGCTGCCTCCCGGTATTAATTTACGGAGGAAAATAACTTTATTGCCGACTTCCTTGACCGATACGTTATAGTTCTTGATACGTTTGAACGAGCGTTCCATTTCGTTCAGTTCGTGATAGTGTGTAGCGAAAAGGGTTTTCGCCCGTACGTTTGGATGTTCGTGGATGTATTCCACGATCGCCCAGGCGATGGAAATACCATCGTACGTACTGGTACCACGTCCTAACTCATCGAAGAGTACCAAACTTCGGGAGGTCATGTTGTTAAGAATATCCGCCGCTTCATTCATTTCTACCATAAAAGTAGATTCGCCAACGGATATATTATCGGAAGCGCCCACGCGTGTGAATATCTTATCTACGATACCGATACGGGCGCTGTCCGCCGGAACGAAGCAACCTATTTGAGCCAATAATGTAATTAAAGCGGTTTGGCGCAACAGGGCCGATTTTCCCGCCATATTCGGACCGGTAATTATAATGATTTGTTGTTTCTCGTCATCCAAATAAACATCATTGGCGATGTAAGATTCGCCCAAGGGAAGTTGTCGTTCGATTACCGGGTGGCGTCCGCCTTTGATATCGATGACGTCCGAATCATCGATTACCGGACGGATATATTTATTCGCTTCCGCTATTTTAGCGAACGATAAAAGGCAATCAATACGACCAATCAAATTGGCGTTCATCTGGATGGGCGGAATATATTCGGTCAGGGCCAATACCAAATCATTAAAGAGGCGGCTTTCTAATGATAGGATTCGCTCTTCCGCTCCTAAGATTTTTTCCTCGTATTCTTTCAATTCCTCGGTAATATAGCGTTCGGCATTTACCAAGGTTTGCTTGCGTATCCAATTGGCGGGTACTTTGTCTTTGTGAGCGTTGCGTACCTCGATGTAGTAACCGAATACGTTGTTGAAGGCGATTTTCAAACTAAGTATGCCTGTTTGCTCAATTTCTCGTTGTTGTATTTTTAGTAGATAATCTTTTCCGGAATAAGCGATCGCACGAAGATCATCCAGCTCGGCGTTTACGCCTTTCGCTATGATTCCGCCTTTATTCACCAAAGCGGGAGGATCGTTGACAATCTCTTTCTCTATCCGGTCGCGAATCAAGATGCAGGCGTTCAGTTGCTCTCCGATTCGGCACAAACTTGGTTCCTCGCTCGCCATACAGGCTTCTTTGATAGGTTCGATCGCGTGAAGAGCTATTTTCAGTTGAACCACTTCGCGGGGTGATACTCGTCCAACGGCTACTTTCGAGATGATGCGTTCCAAATCACCAATCTGCTCTAATTGCGTGCTTAGTGACTCTTTCATTTCCGGATGGCGGAAGAAGTGATCGACTACTTCTTGCCGTTCTTGAATGGGTTTTACGTCTTTCAACGGGAATAGAACCCAACGACGCAACATACGGGAGCCCATGGGAGAGATTGTCTTGTCGATGATATCCAATAGACTGGTCCCTTCCTCGTTCATCGTGTTTACCAACTCCAAGCTACGCACCGTGAATTTATCCAAGCGCACGTACCGATCCTCCTCGATGCGAGACAGGGCGGTGATATGGGAGATATGCGTATGTTGGGTCTGATCCAGATAATATAGGATAGCGCCCGAGGCGATAATGCCTTGTTTTAAATGTTGTACGCCAAAGCCTTTCAGGTTTTTCGTCTCGAAATGTTTTAATAAGCGATCTTCCGCGGCCGAGGTGGTGAAAATCCAATCCTCCAATTCGAAGACAAAGAAATGATTGCCGAATGCCTCCTCAAAGCGTTTCTTGTTACCGCGTTGAATCAGTACTTCCTTAGGAGAGAAATTATTGAGTAATTTATCGATATAGTCGGTCGATCCCTCAGCCGTCATGAACTCGCCGGTAGAGATATCCAATAAGGCGATACCGCAAATTTCCTTACAGAAATGAATGGCGGCTAAGAAATTGTTTTCCTTATGATTCAGGATATTGTCGTTGATGGATACACCGGGGGTTACCAACTCCGTGATTCCTCGTTTTACCAATTTCTTGGTTAGTTTCGGATCTTCCAATTGGTCGCAAATCGCTACTCGCTTGCCGGCACGTACCAATTTCGGCAAATAAGTGTCCAAGGCATGATGTGGGAAACCGGCCATCTCAACATGTTGCGCTACGCCGTTCGCACGTTTGGTTTGTACGATTCCCAATATTTCCGATCCAATGACGGCGTCCTCGCCGTACATCTCATAAAAGTCGCCTACCCGGAATAGCAGGATCGCGTCCGGATGTTTCGCTTTTATATCGAAATATTGCTTCATCAAAGGGGTTTCCACTATCTTCGCCACGGTCGTAATCTTTAGAATTTTTGTTATTGATTACACCAAAGGTGCGAATGGCAACTCGGTGTCTTTCCGATAACCAGTTCCATTGAACGTGGCGATTAGTTCGCCTGCCTCGTTCGTGATTCGTACCTCGCAATTCGCTAATCGTTTGTGACTGAACGCCTCTCTCGCCTCGGCGTATAAGTAGCCTTTGCTTTCCGCTTTGAAAAAATTGATGTTGGAAGTAATGGATAGCGTGAGTCGGGCGTGACTATTGGTAGCCGCGGCGAACGCTAAGTCCGCTAACGTGAATATCGCTCCACCTTGACAAACACCGCCTCCATTCAAGTGCTCCGGTTTAATTAGCATACGGGCTTTCGCGTAGCCATTACCCGCTTCCATCAATTCAACGCCCGCTAAAAGGGCGAATTTGTCTCCTTGAAGAAACTCCTGTATTGTCATATGAATAAACTTCTTAAATCAATCTCCATTCGGCTCCATCCTTTGTATCTTTAATCTCGAATCCCATGGCGGTCAGCTCATTACGGATTTTGTCGGAAGTTGCCCAATCCTTGTTCGCTTTCGCTTGTTGGCGAATCGATAATAATAAGTCTACGGCTTTGCTGAACGCCTCGTAGCTATCGCCTTCGGCGGAGGCTTCATCTTTCATGCCTAAGATATCGAACAAGAAAAGTTGGAATACGTTTTGTAATTCATAGATATCCTCTTGGGTAAGCGTCTCCTTGCCATCTTTCACGGAATTGATGATTCGTGCCGCGTCGAACAAGTGCGAGATGACGATAGGCGAGTTCAAATCATCGTTCATCGCGTCGTAGCATTTTTCTCTGAGACCGTGTACATCGGCGGTCGATTGATTGGCGGGTCGTATCTTTCGTAAATGATTGTAAGCTTCCATTAAGCGCGACAATCCTTTCTCGGCCGCTAATAAAGCGTCGTTACTGAAGTCCACCGTACTCCGGTAATGGGCTTGCAATATAAAGAAACGGATTGTCATCGCGGAATAAGAACGCTCCAATAAGGGGTGATCGCCCGTGAAGAATTGTTGCAACGTGATGAAATTGCCCAACGATTTTCCCATTTTTTGTCCGTTGATGGTAATCATATTGTTGTGCATCCAATAACGGACCATCTCATCGCCTTGTGAGGCGACGGCTTGCGCGATCTCGCACTCATGATGCGGGAAGATCAGATCCATACCGCCACCGTGTATGTCAAAATGCTCGCCTAAGTATTTCTTTCCCATGGCGGTACATTCGCAATGCCAGCCGGGAAAACCATCGCTCCAGGGCGAGGGCCAGCGCATGATATGTTCCGGTTGCGCCCGTTTCCAAAGCGCGAAGTCGATGGGATTGTGCTTTTCCTCCTGTCCGTCCAATGCTCGGCTCGTATTCAACATATCGGTAATATTCCGGCCTGAAAGGATGCCATATTTATGGTCTTTGTTGTATTTCTCCACGTCGAAATAAACCGAGCCTTGGCTTTCGTAGGCGTATCCATTCTCTAATATTTTCTTTACCAACTCGATTTGCTCGATGATATGCCCGGAAGCGTGCGGTTCGATGCTTGGCGGGAGGACGTTCAACGCCTCCATCGCGTGATGATAACGGATGGTATAGTATTGTACCACTTCCATGGGTTCCACTTGCTCCAGGCGTGCTTTTTTGGCGATCTTGTCCTCGCCATCGTCCGCGTCGTGCTCCAAGTGTCCTACGTCGGTGATGTTGCGTACATAGCGTACTTTATATCCTAAATGCGTCAGGTAACGGAACAGCAGGTCGAACGTGATCGCTGGACGTGCGTGTCCTAAATGCGCGTCGCCATATACCGTAGGACCACAGACATACATGCCTACATGCGGCGCGTGTAAAGGGACGAATCGCTCTTTTCTTCTCGTCAATGTGTTGTAAATAATCAAGGATTGTTCCATATCTACTTCTGTTAGCTATCGCAAACTTACAATATTTCCCTGGAATAACCTTGAGTTTCTATAAAATAAAAAGGAAGCCCGCGTATGGGCCTCTTACAAAAGATCTATTTTCATCCGTGCGAATCGTGGATTATTTACTGTTGCGCGGATGATGTTCCAGGATTTCTTTTCGTAGAAATTCGCGATCGATGTGCGTATAGATCTCGGTGGTGGTGATACTTTCATGGCCCAGCATTTCCTGGATAGCGCGCAAATTGGCGCCTCCTTCCAACAAATGGGTGGCAAAGGAATGGCGAAACGTATGCGGACTCACGTTTTTATGGACACCGGCTATTTCTGTTTGCTGTTTAATAATATGGAAAACCATGATTCGGGAAAGCGACGTGCCCCGTTTGCTCAAGAACAAGATATCCTCGAAGCCTTTTTTGGGGGTCATATGGTTTCGATCGACTAAATAATTCCGGATTTCTCGTAAAGCTACCTCGGATATCGGGACCAACCGTTGCTTCCCTCCTTTTCCCTCTACCCGGATAAACCCCTCCTTGGGATAAATATCCGCGTAACGGAGATTTATCAATTCCGAGACCCGCAGGCCGCAACTATACAATACCTCTAACATGGCCCGGTTACGCTGCCCTTCCTGGGTGGTCAGGTCGATCGAGTCTAAGATACGATTGATCTCGTTGACCGTTAGCACTTCCGGCAATTTCATACCGATTTTGGGCGATTCGATTAATTCGGTCGGATCACTCGATATATAATCGTCCAGGAGCAAGAAGCGGTAGAACGAGCGGATGCCCGACAAGATACGAGCTTGCGAGCGGGGGTGGATGCCAATATCCCGCAATTGGGCGAGGAATTGTTGCAAATCCTCGTAAGTGAGGTCTTTTATGTCCTTGCGCTCATCCTTCGCGAAACGCGTAAGTTTATCCAAATCACTCATGTATGCCTCAATGGAGTTGGGCGAGAGCGATTTCTCCAAACGCAAGTAGTTCTTATATGAATTTGTCGGATCTTTTCCTCGCATTGTCGATTTTCATTTATGTATGTATCAAATAAAATCCGTACCTTTGCCGGATAATTTCCGTCCCGACGGGGACAACGCGAAGGTAATAAACTTGTAAGAAGAATGAAAAAGATCCAGATCATCAATGGCCCCAATCTGAATTTGTTGGGAAAGCGTGAACCGACCGTGTACGGGAACGCGTCGTTCGAGGGATATTTAGAGCGGTTGCGCGAGCGTTATCCCCAATGCGAGATTTCTTATTATCAGAGCAATATAGAAGGTGAAATGATTAACAAGATCCACGAGATCGGTTTTACGTACGACGGGATCGTTCTGAACGCGGGAGCTTATACGCATACTTCCATCGCTTTGCGCGACGCGATTAAGGCGGTGACGACCCCGGTCGTGGAGGTACACATATCGAACGTACACGCACGGGAATCGTTCCGTCATGTGTCGATGATATCGGCCGTGTGCGTAGGCGTGATCGCTGGGTTCGGGTTAGATTCCTATCGTCTGGCCATCGAGTCCTTTTTAGGATGAGAGATGAGAGAAGAAGAGAAAGTGGTATTTTATAGAATTAGGTTATCAAGTTTATATAATTAGGTTTTAGTAATACTAAAAGCATATGTTAAAGCATACGAAGATTGTTGCTACCATATCTGACCAACGATGCGACGTTCCTTTTATCGAGGCGTTGTATAAGGCGGGGATGAACGTAGTACGCCTGAATACGGCGCATATGACGGAAGAGGGATTGGCACGTGTGGTGAAAAACGTACGCGCTGTTTCGGATCGAATCGGCATATTAATCGATACCAAGGGCCCGGAGGTGCGTACCACGGCTACGGTGGATAAGGAACCTATTCCTTTCCGGACAGGGGAGGTCGTAAAGATTGTCGGGAATCCGGAGCAAGAGACTACGCATGATTGTGTCTGCGTTTCTTATCGGAATTTCGTGAATGATCTGGTGGTCGGCGGCGATATTTTGATCGATGATGGCGACTTGGAGCTGAAGGTAACCGAGAAGCATGAGGATTATTTGCTTTGCGAGGTGCAAAACGACGCTACCTTGGGAAGCCGCAAGAGCGTGAACGTGCCGGGCGTGCGTATCAATTTACCCTCGTTGACGGAAAAGGATCGGAAAAATATTATCTGGGCGATCGAGAACGATTTGGATTTTATCGCTCACTCTTTTGTCCGGAGCAAACAAGATGTGATCGACATCCAGCGTATCTTGGATGAATATAATAGCCCGATTAAGATTATCGCCAAGATCGAGAATCAAGAGGGCGTAGACCGTATCGACGAGATTTTGGAGGCGGCTTACGGAGTGATGATCGCCCGGGGCGACTTGGGCATTGAAATCCCGGCGGAGAAGATTCCGGGCATCCAACGGGTGTTGATCCGTAAATGCGTGGAGGTGAAGAAACCGGTGATCGTGGCGACACAGATGCTCCATTCCATGATAAATAACCCGCGCCCGACGAGAGCGGAGGTGACGGATATCGCCAATGCTATTTATTATCGTACGGATGCCTTGATGTTGAGTGGCGAGACCGCTTATGGCAAATATCCGGTAGAAGCGGTGCAAACGATGACGAAGGTGGCTCGCGAGGCGGAGAAGGGTAAGTTGTCCGCCAACGATATCCGTGTGCCTATCGAGGGAAACGACTTGGATGTCACTTCTTTCTTGGCGAAACAAGCCGTGAAATCCTCTTCCAAGCTTCACGTGAAAGCGATTATCACGGATAGTTATACCGGTCGGACCGCGCGTTATTTGGCGGCTTTCCGCGGCACGTCTACCGTGTTCGCTATTTGTTATAATCCCCGTGTGATGCGGATGCTTTCCCTTTCGTATGGCGTGTGGGCGGTTTACCAGCCTTACGAGGATAGCCGTAGAGGGTATTTCTACGACGCTTTGCATCAATTGATCCAGAGCGGACGTATCACGCGCGAGAATATGGTCGCTTACCTGAGCGGTAGTTTCGGCGAGGGTGGAGGCACGAGTTTCTTGGAGATCAACAATGTCGGTAAGGTGTTGGACGCCGGGGAGCGGTATCAATTGCCAACCTTTAAGGATTAAGCGATGTTCACGGATGAGATAGATACCTATATTCTTTCTCATATAGACGAGGAGGGCGAATTATTGTCGGCGTTGAACCGCGACGCGCACGTGAATTTGCTTCGTCCTCGTATGCTATCCGGGCATTTGCAAGGGCGTATCTTGAAGATGTTTTGTCGGATGACGCGGCCAAGGAGGGTTTTGGAGATCGGGACATATACGGCTTACGCTACACTCTGCATGGCCGAGGGTTTGGATGAGGATGGCCTGATCCATACGATCGAGATCAATGACGAGATGGAGGATTTCATCCAGAAATATTTGCCCCGGTCGCCCCACAAGGACAAGATCCGGTTGCATATCGGCGATGCGATGGAGATCATTCCTCGTTTGGATGAGACGTTCGACATGGTTTTTATCGACGCGGACAAGCGTCAGTATGCCGCGTATTACGACTTGGTGTTTCCGTACGTCCGTAAAGGAGGTTTGATATTGGCGGATAATACGTTGTGGGACGGAAAGGTGGTGGAGAAGACACCTCCTTCCGACAAGCAGACACAAGGTATCTTATTCTTTAACGAGAAAATCAAGAACGACGACCGGATAGAGAAGGTGATTCTTCCCTTGCGCGACGGTCTGACGATGATGTGGAAAAAATAACGAATAATCATATCAGTATGGAGAGTACAAGATTGCATAAAATAGAACGCCTGCTCCAAAAGGAGCTGGGCGATATTTTCCAGAAACAAACACAGGCGATGCATGGTGTGTTGGTTTCCGTGAGCGTGGTGCGTGTAAGCCCGGACTTGAGCGTGGCGAAAGCTTACTTGAGTATTTTCCCTTCCGATAAATCGAAGGAATTGATCGAGGCGATCCGTGCGAATACGAAAGCGATCCGTTACGACTTGGGTCAGCGGGTGCGTACGCAATTGCGCAAGATTCCGGAGTTGAGTTTCTTCATCGACGATTCGCTGGACTACATCGAGCATATCGATAAGTTATTGCGTCAGTGAACCTTTCGTTTTACATAGCGCGGCGGTATCTTTTCTCCAAGAAATCTCACAATGCCATCAATATCATCTCGATGGTATCGGTGTGTGGTGTCATTGTCGCTACGATCGCTTTGGTATGTGCTTTGTCGGTGTATAATGGTTTCAATGATTTGGTGGCCTCGCTCTTTAGTAATTTCGATCCGGAATTGAAGGTTACGCCCCGGAAAGGAAAGGTGTTCGATCCGGATGCGCCCGAGGTTCAGGAGATGAAAAAGCTACCGGGAATCGCTTGCTTCAGTGAGGTGTTGCAGGACAATGCGTTGATTCGTTATGGCGATCGGCAAGGAGTCGCTATGCTTAAAGGCGTGGACGAGAATTACGAGCGTTTGACGCGGATCGATAGTATTTTGATTGATGGCACGTTCCGCTTGAAAGATGAGGTTGTGAGTTACGCGAACGCGGGCATTGGCTTGGCTTTCTCGTTGGGAATTAACGCCGGTTTCGTCTCGCCGATGGAAATCTATGCGCCCAAGCGCGACGAGCGGGTGAATATGGCGAATCCGGCTTCTTCCTTCAATATGGAATATGCCTATATCGGTTCCGTGTTCCGTACCGACCAGCAGGTGTACGATGATTCTTACTTGATAGTTCCGTTATCCTTGGCACGTTCCTTGTTCGATTACGAGCGGGAAGTTTCCGCGATCGAGTTGAAAGTGAGCGGGCGGGATGTCGATGGGGTGAAAAAGGAGGTCCGCCGTGTTTTGGGTGACGCATATGTCGTGCAAGACCGCTTCGAGCAGCAGGAGGCTTCTTTCAAGATGATGCAGGTCGAGAAGTGGATGACGTTCCTCATCCTTACGTTTATCCTTACGATCGCGCTATTCAACGTGGTCGGTTCCCTTTCCATGCTTATGATCGAGAAGCAGGATGACGCACGTACCTTACGTAATATGGGAGCGGACGATGGTTTGATTCGTTGGATCTTTCTGTTCGAGGGCTGGATGATATCCGGTCTCGGTGCGTTGATCGGGATTGTGATTGGCGTGGCGCTTTGCTTGTTGCAACAGACGTTTGGCTTCATACAATTAGGCGAGGCTTCCGGTACATTTATCATCGATGCTTATCCGGTACGTGTCGTTCCTTCGGATATCCTTGCCGTTTTCCTCACCGTCGTGGCGATTGGTTTCCTCGCGGCATGGTATCCGGTTCATTATCTCTCCAAGAAACGATAACCCGTATGCCGGCGTTTCAATAACGGGCATCATAAGATACGAACAATGGGCATTATAAGGTATGAATGATAGGCATCGTCAGCACCTTACAATGCCCAGCATAAATACCCTCAAATCAGGTATTAGCACGCGGACGACGCAGACTGAGCAGATGAACGCGGATTTTTATGGATTGATAATAATCCGCATCCTCCGCATGCCATACACCGACTCATAAATCATAAATCATAAATCTGAAATTATAACCCCCGTGTCTCTTGCCGATGCCAGATGCGATAGCCGATTTGGGCGTGGGCGGGCATGGCCAGACAGCCGTAATCATCGCCTCGCCGCTCAAACAGGTGACGGCGGGCATAGGAGCGCAGCTCCGCGGCGGTCACCGACACCACCACCAGCGGGAACGGATAACACTCCAACCGCATCGGCGTGCTCTCGGCATTAGGGAACAGGCGGAGCAACCCGTAGCCCGAGCGCTCGAACGCCAC
>DXEN01000095.1 GCA_019114945.1 Candidatus Parabacteroides intestinigallinarum
TTATAATTATCTTCCATCGCGTTTCCATACAAACGAAACAGAACATGCATGTCAAAATTGAAATTGGATTGCGATTGCATAGTCCGATAATTCCATAGCACATTATTCTGATCCATATAAACAACGGCGGCATTGGGCAATTCATGGAAAACAATACCAAATAAATAAGCCCACGATTTTAATCCGCTGGAGATATTAAGCGTAATGTCATCGTTTGCGTATCGCTCCGCTAAATCCTTCGCCCGTTGAAGTATTTTCGCTGGGTCAGTAGGGTCTAACGGGGCTTGTTCATCGACTGGCACTTTTATCTCCGACAATAAAGTCTCCAAAACCGATCGACTCCCTTCCGAATAAATAAACACCACCTTATCCGGATGGGTCGCGACTATGCCATGATAAATCGGAGCCGGCTGCCCACCCACTAACGTTATATGAACCTTTTCCATGCCTTTATTCTTTATCGATAGATAGCTTCACGAAACCCAAAATATCCCCGTCCTCATCCAATCGCCTTGATTTCGGAAAAACATACTCTTGATATCTGTAATTATTGGGTCGGGCTACAGGAACTATCTCTTCTTCAAATTTATCTAATCGTTCACTCCAAGCCCCCGTAATGAACCGCCACCCGGAACCATGTCCGATACGCAACACACATTCTTTCCCTTGCTGACACTTCTTGATATTTCCTAAGATCATTCGCAAACTATCTATGTAGTCATCCGCTCCTTCATGATCCTCATTTACTGTCTTCCAATATTTAATCTCGTCAAGTATCAATTCATTTGTATGCGCATTAATCAACTGGAATAAAGAGGACAAAGCATCCATACTTTCGGGAAAATCTTTCAAAGGCCATCCATTTTCTTTTACCCATTGGTAATAATCCTTAGCGATTTTCATTTGAAATGCAGATTTACTATCCGCCCCTATAGCTTCTATCAATTGGGGTTTTGAAGTATCAACAAGTTTTTTCCTACTTGTAATATTCAAATTTACCATACGAGTCACAATCTCTGTTTCTTTCTCAAAATAAGCATCACCCATTTGCAAGAAGCGAAAGATATCCTTTTTAGGATCATCTTTCTCTATTTGTTGGTTTCCAAAGAAATCATTCTCTATTTGTTGAGCGGCAAATCTTTTATCTATTTGACCATTTTTTCCTCTCTTTATTCTCCTTTCCAAGTCAGCACTATCTTTTCCCTTCGCTAAAGAAGAAACAATCGCCGTCCGGATAGCACCCTTTATCGAACTTCCTGGGATATAAGGCAGCCCTCGACCATCGTGTATGCATTCTTTCAACGTATCAGCATCTCTTATATTCTCGGTAAAATTCATAATAACACGCCGAGAATAAGTCCTTGGCATAACCGTCTTATCGATGCTATTTCTGCGAATAAAACTTCGGATATCATCTTCCGGATTCTCAATAGAAAGGATCCAGTCTTCTAAATGCTCCTCGCCTATTATATTCAATATTTTCCGAGGGTCAACAATTCCAATAACCGAATTGCCATCTTCCCGAAAAACGGTGAAATCCGCCTTATTCCGAAGGAAATTGCCATTGCCTATATGCACGGGCGTAAGTGTCTCTATTTTTATCTGGCTCATCATTCCATGGTTTTAATTGGTACGACAAAAGGTTTCCCGCTACGGAATACCGGGTGCAAGCGCTCGTCATTCCAATCGGGACGTAAATCGACAACCTTTCCCGTCGGACGTTGCGTCGTCTTAAAGATAGACCCGGTATTGAACATATAAATGGATTTCTTTCGCAAATGCCGGAAATCGACCTCCTCACTTCCCGCTATGAATCCGCCCCGTCGCACAAGCTCGTAGCGAGCGTTCTCCAAATCCAAGCGCTTTATATCCTCTTCCGTCGGGATGAAAAGTGATAACAACATCATCGCGTTTGCGTCCGCTATCTCCGGCAACGAGAAAGGTACAGCCTCGACCTCGAATTTACCGCCACCCACATTCCGATCCGTTCCCAATCCGGCCTCGCTCAATCGCTCGAACAGATCAAGAATCTCTTCCCGCAATTTCTCCGGTGCGTCCAGTAAACAAAATAATCCTGCGTTCTCCCGGAAATAAATCCACTCGAAAAAGAAAGGATCTGCGTCTTTCCCTTCCTCACGGGGAACTGTTACCCGTTGGTTGACTTGCGAGAGATACGGTTTGTCAAAATCGTTTGCCTCCGAATCGGATAGGAGAAATTTATCTTTCAATTGCGCTTCCTTCACAATAAGCTTTCGCCCGGCGATTAACTCCTTCCACAAACCTTGTTCTATGAACCGTAGCTTCTTTAGCTTTTTCCTCGATGGATATTCCTCCGCGTCCGAGACTTCAATGTTTACCTTCCCCTGCGGCTTGGGCAAGAAATAGCGATCGCCTACGAAAGGAAACGCCGAGCTGATCGCGAACGATTCCAGGAATTGCCGTACATCTTCCCCTTTTCCCTGCTGCGCTTGCAGAGCGGCCAATGCGGCGGACAAGGTATCGCTTCGCAAATCGGATGCCGAGAAGTCATAATTCTCCTGCCCCGTCCCGATATGCAAAGGAGTCATATTCTTTAGCTTGACAAGCGTGTAAGTAGCCATATCAATACGTTTTTATTTTCGGCTCTTCCAACTGAATCTCTACCTGCCCATATCCACGCGATCCGTGTCCCCCTAAATAATCATCATGTAACAGCTCTATTCCTTTCTTCAAGGTCTTTATTAACTCTTGTTCGTCCTCGCCCTCGAAAATGTTCAATACCATATTCAATTTGAACTGCGCTCCGGCGGGAATACGCTCGAAAGTACGCGGGTTCGCTTGCGCCGTTATCCGGTCGATAGCGACTTCCGTTTTGGTTTCTGTATAAGGAAGGTCGGTATTCTCGAACATTTCCGGATGACTTATATCCAACTCCGCGTCTCGCACAATTAGACGAGAAGGACGATTATTCGATTTACCGGTAGCCACCCCAAACAACCGTCCGGAAACAGAGTTTGGATCCTCGCTGGCTTTCGCCTCTCCCTTTTGATTTACAGATACACATCCAGTCGCGATCTCCACCAACGCCCGCATCTTCCCTTTCAAGGAACTTCCCGGTATATAAGGAATATTCGTGATTGGATTCCGAACTACGAATTTATCTGGACCACCGATATTCAAAGCGGCGTTCGTACCTCCGATATGCAAACCGGTCTTTAGCGTGATTGTTCCGGTATATATAATTTTCTTTTGTAATTTAATGGTAGCCATATTTTTCTCCTTTCAGCGTTAAACAAATGTGATTAATCCTTTCCTCCGTAGGCTTTATGGTAAGCCAATATCGCCTCCAGCAAAGCGCAGAAATTATTATAAGTCGCCTGGCTTTTCCCTGCGTATTGCCAACCTTTATCGAATATTTTCTTGAACAGCGTAAGCCCTTTCGTGCGATTTCGTCCTTCCGCGTACGCCACTTTGGGCTTTAACAATAAGAAAGCGGATCTTCCCTCCGGCTTATCGATTCCTTTTAATTGAATACGTTTTATCTCCCCAAAGACATTCCGGATCTGGGCTTTGCTTAAACATTCCCTATCTCCATTCGGATGTAACGGTGCCATATACTTACCGGCTTTATCGGCGAAAGTAATCATGCCCTCATCTGCGCCCACGGTAATCCATTCCTGTTTAAACGCATTGTCGCTCAAAAACGCGTCCGGTGCTTCCCTCTCTTCTTTTTTCCTATTGCCAGAAGATTGCTGAGGCGAGGAAGCGAAATTCTTCCTCTTCGTGTTATTATCGTAATACATAGGCTGTATGTTTTTAATTATTCTTCTCTTTATCCGTTCTATACGCCAACTCCGCCCAGCGTGCGGCGAATGCCCACAGCTCAAGGGCGTGGTAATTAGTTGTCAGAGGTTCACCATCCAAGGTTTTCCGACCCGAATCGCATACCTCTTGGATGCAATGATCGATCAACTCTTTCACGCTCTTATCCGCACGCTCCTTGAAACGGCTCAAATCGTAGGTCAGCATCCAATAGGTTTTCATTCTCGTAATCGTATGTCCTTTGATACCGGCGTTCGCGTAATGGCTCATCACCTTGGAAAGGAACGATTTGGGCAACTTCTTACTCAATAGCATCTCGCAAAGCCGCTCTTTCAATCGCTTCACCGCCGGATATTCCAAATCCCAATTCAAGGGCATATCCATGAACGAGATGGAATTCTTCTCATATGTATGATTACCTTCTTGTACCTCGTGCGCTTTCGCTGCGCTCTCCTCCTCGGCGCTTTCCTCCGCACCTTTCATAATCGGGAACTTCGGCGACACGATGGCGATACCGGCGGAAAGCGAGAAAGCCGGGTTGCCACACGTGAACTCCTTGAAATCGGCCCGTATCTTTTCCGCCAGCTCAATCACCACGTCCCAACTACCGACAATAAACACGTCGTCGCCTCCACTATAAACAATAAAGGAACGCTTCGGGTCGGTCTCCCGCCAAATCGTGTTCAGATAGCCGGAAAAGAAGAAGTCGAATGAACGGCTCAGGGCAGCGAAGCGGGACAAGGTGGCTCGTTCCGGTGCGATACCTTGTTGGAAGACGCGACCCAAATTGTCCACGTCCATCCGAAGCACACCCATGCGCGAGAGGTTCTCATTCGCACACATCGCCTCAAAGGTCGGTACGTCCTTCCGGTCGGATTCATTCCCACCATAGAACTCTAACCCATAAACATTATTGATGCCATTTATGGAATGCAAGAAGTCGCAATCCCCATCCTTGCCGTTCAAGGTAATGACGGATACCTGATCCGCCGAGGCTATCAAGCGTTCCTTCATCTCCTTTATATCTTCCTCGTTCAGGAAATAATAGGTAAAGCCCAAGTCCGCTGGGGCGATATGTTCCTTATCGTTCCAATACGCCAACGGCTCTCCCTCTTTCACGACCAGCAGATTCGTCTCCCGTAGTTTCTTTCCTATCTCTATTTGAGAAGCCGTAACCGATTTCAGCGTCAGGTTGTCCATCTGAACGACCTTATCGCCCGGCACGAACTCCTCGCCCGTGATACTATCCCGTTTCGCGTCGCCACCCCGCAAGGATGGCTCGAAAAACGCGGCGTAATTGGATTGGATTTGTGTGGCGAACCGTGCCGCTTTCTTCCGGTCCCGCTTGAGGAACAAATCTCCCCATACGGAGCCCAAGTTCTCTTTCCCTTGATGCATCAGCGCTTCCTTGGAAAGCTCGATACTATCGATCGCCACGAACAACGTCGTACCATGCGCTTTGAACAATCGCTCCTCGATCGTTTCTACGGCTTCCCGCAAGCGCTCTTTCACCTTCGGTGTATTGGGAGCCAACAGATAGAAACCTCCACCGGAATTGTAGATCACGTTCGCCTGGAACAACCCCAACTCCTTTAATAAATAGCGTACCACGGCATCCGACAGGATCCGTAGATAGAACGAACGCCCTTTCAGGTTCTTGCCGGCATACTTGGAGACGATTTGATAAATATAGGGTTGTATGCCACTGAAATCTGCCCCGATTAACAAGAAAGGATTCCGTTCCCCGGCTCCGCTCCGCTGGAAGTCGTATAGGCAAACCGCCAACGCAGCGGTAGTCTTCAAGTGATCGTAGAGCGAGACATCCGGGAAATGAATCGTGCTGGCGGGCACGCAACTCGCGTATTTGAACAACAGATTCAAGAACGTCTCCGAGAAAGCCCGATACGTATTGGCCTGAATAAACTTAAACTCACCTATAAACTTCTCCCACAACGAGGCGTAATCCGGCGCCGGCTCATTGGCTTCGAAGCGTTTTGGAAATGCGGCTTCTTTCGTCAATCGCATGGACTCGACCGGAAGGCGGGCGCCCGTGTCCGCGGGCTTTTCCCCGTCCGACCCGACAATCGTTTGTAGGATCGAGACCATCCGTTTCCGCTTGAACGCATCCCATGCCGTATCGCTTTCATCCGCGCTATCCCGGAACGCGTCCTCCAAACTCCGATCCATACCGGAAGAAAGGCCATCCGCCTCCTTAATCAAGCGGCCCCACTCCGATAACTGCTCTTCCGTTAAATGATGCTCCGCTGCCAAATGGAGTAAGCTGTCTTTCCCGGAAGAAAGTATCTCGGCGTCTTCTTGCAACAGATTCTGGAATACCTGTTTAAAGTCCTCGATAAATTGCGCCGTCCATAGCACGTGTTTATGGCTGTATTGCCCTTTATACACAGGGCAATACGTCGATTCCGCCTGGTTATGCGCGTTCAGATATTGGCTGGAGCGGACGCTACCCGTATCCGCCCGTTGGTAAAACTTGCCGATATCGTGCAGCAATGCCGCCAAATAGATTCGTTCTCGTATATTTTCCATGTCATTAGATGATTAAGGATTTTCCTCTCGCCTCAAAGATACGCGATAAAAATCAAATTACCCATCATTATCCAAAGATTTTTTCACGGAATGTATGATGCCATGCCCCAGGCTCGCTCCCTTGCCCAAACCGATATGCTCGGGCAAGGACACATTGGTCTTGAAACGGACATTGAAGGTCTTCATCCGCACGCCCTTATAGAGGATCCAATAAGGCTCCTCCGCCTCCAAGATCTTGCACGTGATCCGCTCGTCGAAATGAATCCCGACTCCCTTGGCGAACGAGAGAATATTGCCTGTTAGCTTCCTCTCCAAAAAATCGTATCGTTCGGCCAAACCCTCCATGCGTTGATACGCTTGGAAATTCTCCTCGTTGAAAGGTAGCCAGCGATATAGCTGGTACGTAAACGCGGCATCCCACACCCGGACCAACGCTTGCCGCGGATAGAGGGACTCGATGCCCATCCGCACGACGCGCTCGCCAATCCGGAACGTAAAATCCCCCGCGGCGAACAACTTACCGATCGCCTCCGTCCCTTCCTCCAAACAGACAATCGCCGCCTTGCCGAACAAACGTTTGTACTGAATCAAGGGGTACGAATAACGGAAGTTCTCCCCCACATGATTATGAAATAGCGTGGAGTCGCCGGATAGCTTACTCAACACCGCACCTCGGAACATCTCCAACTCGTTGCTTCGCAACGCGTCGTGAAACCGTATATATAATAAGTTAATCTTTCGCATTCTCCTTCTTTCTTTATTCGTATGCCAAATATAGGGAGAAATCTCATAGCTCATAAATTTAAAATTTAAAATTTCAAATCTATCACTTTGACATTTTGCATTCTAAACTCCGTGAGAATCGATTTTTTTCGGCCCATCGGTCGGCTCGCTCGCGAAAACGAGAAAAAAATTCAGCAATTCGCTGGTTAATAGTTAGATAAAATAAAACAGCCTTTTATTCTGGAGAGATAAATGAGCGAAAAAGCTCGTCTGAAAAGGGAAAAGCCCATTTCTATCCGCAGGAAATCGCATTTTCTTCCGAATGAAACGGATTTTTCCTTCGAAAGAAACCTAATTTCCCTCCGAAAGCAATAAAAACCACCTCTAAAAGCATGGAATAATACATGAAAAACGCACTCCATACACGAACGTTCGCATCGGGTCGCACGAGCGCTCCTATTGGACTACGCTGATTTCCAGATCATTGAATACGAACGTTCGCATAAGCCCTCATGAACGCTCATGTGAGCAGTCCTCTATTTTGAGCTTTTTGAGAAAAGACCGTGTCAGCGATAAGCCTTTCTTTCAATCCCATTGTCAGCGATAAGCCCGATTCGCTTACTCCATGCGTTTTAGGGAAAGAGCTACTTATTTCTATGAGCGAAGACACATACGTGCGCCGGCAAAGTCACGTACGTGCGTTGGCGTTTTAACATACGTGCATGAGGCATCGCACCTATGTTCTCTACGCCTTTCACATAGGTGCCCCAAAACGGCTGATGACATCCTTATTCTAATGGAACAATGGATCTGATACGGCAAATGCCGACGGGACAATCACAGTTGACGGGTCTTAATCCTTATTCTAATGGAAGGGAAAAACCATCGTGAGACCTCGAAAGAGGTCTTACTTTCTGTAACCGAGGGTGGAGCGAAGCGACACCTTCGGCGCACACTCCCCGCACAGGATAGAACCTCGAAGAGGTTCAACAACATCCCGCAGTTCGACCTCTCCGAGGTCGGAGGACGGTGAGAGGTTACGCATCCGCAGGTGTCGCTTCGCTCCACCAGACGGTTACATACCTTGGACGGTTTCAACGTCCGACCCGCCCCACTGATTTTCTTGTTTTAATGGAACAGCAATCCGATAAGCGTAATGATTCGCAAGATACTGACATATTACGCATCTTAATCCTTATTCTAATGGAACAATGTATCTGATTCATTCAAAAGCACGCAACCGACAAAAACAAGTGTTGTCTTAATCCTTATTCTAATGGAACAATGTATCTGATGCCGCAAATACGATGAAAAGAGTAAGGCATTGGTTGGTCTTAATCCTTATTCTAATGGAACAATGTATCTGATAAGTAGCATGCTACTCAAAACTTGGTTATACGTAAATAGTCTTAATCCTTATTCTAATGGAACAATGTATCTGATTCGGCCAAGGACAATATCGCCACGCTCTACGAGGCCATGTCTTAATCCTTATTCTAATGGAACAATGTATCTGATGGCTTCCGGAAATCATCATCGAGAAACATCACCCAGAGTCTTAATCCTTATTCTAATGGAACAATGTATCTGATGCACAATTGCTGCGGCTGCTGGTGTTGATGCTCAAGTCTTAATCCTTATTCTAATGGAACAATGTATCTGATTATACGTGGAACGTACAACATTTTCACCGATATACGTGTCTTAATCCTTATTCTAATGGAACAATGTATCTGATAAATAAAAAATGGGAAAGAATGATATTTTATTAAGAGTCTTAATCCTTATTCTAATGGAACAATGTATCTGATGAGTGCTATTTTCATCCTCTCAGGCATAATATTAGCCGTCTTAATCCTTATTCTAATGGAACAATGTATCTGATTCCTATCGAAACAGTTCACAAGGTTATGGAACATGTGTCTTAATCCTTATTCTAATGGAACAATGTATCTGATTCGATAGATTTTCCAATCTACCAACTCAGGTAAATGTCTTAATCCTTATTCTAATGGAACAATGTATCTGATATTTTGAAATCATGCAGGGAGCGAAGATAATTTTTCGGTCTTAATCCTTATTCTAATGGAACAATGTATCTGATGATAAATGGGGTGGTATGGGAATTCCTACTTTCTACACGTCTTAATCCTTATTCTAATGGAACAATGTATCTGATATACACGTAAAGATATAAATGACGGCATTACCCGTATGTCTTAATCCTTATTCTAATGGAACAATGTATCTGATGGCGCAGGGAACGCTTTTTTTGTTTAATCAATAAAAGTCTTAATCCTTATTCTAATGGAACAATGTATCTGATGGAATAAAAAATGGAAAAAAATAATATTCTCTTAAGAGTCTTAATCCTTATTCTAATGGAACATAGTATCTGATACGGATTTAACGGTCACTATGATAATAGCTCAACAATCTCAATCCTTATTCTAATGGAACATAGTATCTGATAACGAACAAATAACCATTGAAGAATCTGATGCTATCTCAATCCTTATTCTAATGGAACATAGTATCTGATGCAATTGAGAACTTCTTGCCAGTAGGTAACGTCTAATCTCAATCCTTATTCTAATGGAACATAGTATCTGATTCGTCTATCAAGAAATTTGAACCCGGTAATACAAATCTCAATCCTTATTCTAATGGAACATAGTATCTGATTGTTGTAAAATTCGCTAAATTAGTCGCCTTTAAGGGCATCTCAATCCTTATTCTAATGGAACATAGTATCTGATAATGAAAGACTCAGCCGAAGAACAGAATTATAATCGTATCTCAATCCTTATTCTAATGGAACATAGTATCTGATAATAAGTGTTTCGATCGTTCTGCCTCGGTAAAACCATCTCAATCCTTATTCTAATGGAACTTAGTATCTGATCTGTGGTAAGCGTTACCGTGAAGAATCTGTCCAAAGAGTCTCAATCCTTATTCTAATGGAACATAGTATCTGATGTATCTAAAAGGTCGGCCAGATGAGCTGGCTATAGTCTCAATCCTTATTCTAATGGAACATAGCATCTGATGGCCATCGAAAAGGCCGAAGATGTTAAATTGGACGTATCTCAATCCTTATTCTAATGGAACATAGTATCTGATGGTTACATCTAAATATCTCAGTGAGTTCACCCTGACAATCTCAATCCTTATTCTAATGGAACATAGTATCTGATCCGCTCAATAAACGGCGGTAACATGTCATTTTCGCGTATCTCAATCCTTATTCTAATGGAACATAGTATCTGATTCCAAATTTCAGGTATCACTGAATACGGCGAAACACCAATCTCAATCCTTATTCTAATGGAACATAGTATCTGATAGCTACAACAAATGAAGAAAACGCTTTTAATAGAAACATCTCAATCCTTATTCTAATGGAACATAGTATCTGATCCGATTAGGACAGTACTCAAGAATCATACAGATTTTTATCTCAATCCTTATTCTAATGGAACATAGTATCTGATGATACATGGAAAGGTACAACAGAAGATGGATGCCTATCTCAATCCTTATTCTAATGGAACATAGTATCTGATTGATTCATAAAGGCACTCGTTGCTTAGGCACGTTCAAATCTCAATCCTTATTCTAATGGAACATAGTATCTGATTGATTTCAGATTCTGTATTAAACGTATTGCAAAGTGAATCTCAATCCTTATTCTAATGGAACATAGTATCTGATTTTGTCCCGGAAGGGATATGTGAAATGCGGATCGACACATCTCAATCCTTATTCTAATGGAACATAGTATCTGATACGTAAAAAGCCACGGTTATTATTATTTCAATATATATCTCAATCCTTATTCTAATGGAACATAGTATCTGATACTTCAACATATCTAGCTGAGTTCACATTAACAAGCGCATCTCAATCCTTATTCTAATGGAACATAGTATCTGATTTTTCAAGTCTTATTTTTAAAAAGGAGGAGTTATGGATCTCAATCCTTATTCTAATGGAACATAGTATCTGATAGCAAAAAATACAATTAACTATTTATTAATCTATTACCATCACTCACTTCACACAACGACCTTCGTTTTTATAAATATTAACCATCTTCTTTGAGGGTGCAAAGATAACAACTATTTCACCATTTCAAAGAGCGCTTCCGCTAAAAAGATCAAAAGAACAAAGTATTTTTATTGTGCATAATGATATCCAATGCTATTTGCTGACCTATTATCTTCATCGAACGCAAATAATCGGAAGAAATCGGAACAATCAATATACTATCCTTATTCTCATAAGCGGCTTGTACTTCCGTTAAATCATTCCGTATGCTATCATACTCAGATGTCGCTAAATCCGCCAAGAAAATGGATCGTTGCACCCTCGTGCATCCTTTCCGCAGCAAATATTTCGCGACCTGCCGACGCACTTTATTACTCTCTATATCGTACATCACGAAAAACAACATATTATATGGTGGTCTATCGTTTCGATTTACAATGCCTAAAATGCGTTGAGCCCTTTCCTCCAGCGGAGATAGAGAAATCTCGTCGTCGGATTGCCGATTCGGGACGGCGGAACCGGATATACCGGCGTGAACCAGCTTCCGCATCGTCTCCACGAAGCTTAAAGGCTCGCGGGGTTTCTTTCCTTTTTTCATGAGTATTCATATTCATTGATAAAATTCGAGACCAATTCGGCCATCAATTCATTCAACTCGGCATTCGTCCCGCTTCGAGGTGAACGCACGACGGAAAAACCTTTCTTCCCAAAAAACAGGTTCACCTCCGCTTGCTTTATTCCCAACTTGAAACGGATTTTCTTCCCGTATTGAATGTTGATAACCTCCGATACGGTCACACCGGTCTCCTCGATATAAGGTTGCAATTTAGGCATGATCACGTCCAATTCTTTCGGGACGAACACGGGAGCTTTCTCTTTCTTCGCTTTCGGGTTAAGCATTTGCTTGATCTTGTCCATCGTCTCTTTATCCGGATCCAAAGGCCCCATACCATCATTCTTCTTAGACGAGGTGCTCTCATTCTCTTTCAAAATCTGTTCCTGCCGCCTTTTTTGCTCGAATAACGCGCTGGGATTATCCACTTCCAAGAAAGCGCTCATGTCTACGGCATCGGCTTCCGGATTGTAATACGCGTCCGGATCCACGCTTATGAAACAAGCCCGCGTCACATCGCTGGTACGGGCATCGACAACTTGCCGTAAAGTATACTGATCGCTGAAGCGCATTAAAAAGGATTTATAGAATAAGGAGTACAATCCGCTATCGTAACACCTCTCCTTGAGCTTAAACATCACCTTCAATCCATCCTCTCCCGGAGAAACGAACGAGAGCACGACCCGGGAATCCGCCTCTATCCGTTTCCTCACGTCTGGCAACGAGAAATCTTTATCGGATAAATGATCGATATCGATGATGAAATATTCCGTATAAGCGAAGTTCTCCGTTTTCCGATAAGGAGGATTAAACATGCCACAAACCAAGTAAGGCAGTTGACGCTTCAACAAATTATATTGCTTGTCGTCTATCTCGCGGATAATTCTCAGTTTCCGGATCGAGAACTGGATATGCATGTTGGGATTCCGTAAGGAATCGTACACGTACTTTACGGTCACTTTCCGAAGCGCGTCCGAATTGCTTGTTATATTTGTACCCGTTGAAATCATACTTAAATGTATTTTTTCCATTGCTGCGCTAAGTTCTGCGCATACAATGATATTTGGTTTAAACGACTTCTCGATACTCCTTTAATTGCGACAACCTCGTCCAGGTAATCGTTCAAGGATTGAATCAATACCCGGCGCCCTAACGCTTCCAGCCAATACGATCCGTCTTCCTTTACGGAATAATACTCGTCAGTCACCACTTGTTGTATCAACAACGAGCAAACGACATAATCCACCCATACCCGATAAAGCTCGATGATATCGTACACCAAGACCGGACGATTATAATCATCCCGGTGCATCACCCCAACATAAGGATCGATTCCCGCTTTGATCAAAGCGCCTTCTATCTTTCCATACAGCAATCCATACCCGTAATTCAAGAAAGCATTGGTAATATCGGTCGCGGGATGTTGACGTCTTCCCTCGAAATGATATTGTTCCGGTAAGAACAGGTTCAAGGCCTCAAAATAAATCTTGGAGGCAAGTCCTTCCCAACCCCGCAACGCCGGAGCCACATCGGCTACAATCTCACCTTCTATGCCTTTTATCTTCGTTCGATAATCCTCCAAACGCTCATACGCCTTATGCACCTTCTTCTCCATTTCCGGAGAGCGAGGAATCATCATCAGCAACAAAGCCTGCTGGTTCTCTATTTTCCGGGAGATAATATCCTTGATCCATAGAACCGCGTCTTTGGTAAACGTGAAACTTAACTGTCCTTTCCGGATTGTAGATACGGAACCGTATTTCGAGCTCCAGATCCGACCAATCGGCTGCCCGCTCTTATCCATGAACAGAACCTCTATTTCCCTTTCGATGGCTAACAACACGGCATCGCTCGTTATTTGAGCGCCCCGGCTGATTTGGATAGAGGTTATCCCTTCCGCCGGTATCCGTTGCTTTCCTTCATTCGTCAGGATAACAAAACTTTCGTTATCGCGGCTGAGCGATGTTCCGAATGTATTTAAAACCAATTCCATAATAGCCTCTATTAATGCTTGTTCGCAAATATACCGAATTATTTCATTTTCAAGAAATAATTCATCGCATAAGTTTTCCGCCATGCGCTTATCTATCCAAAAGACCGGAACAAACATTAGGCGATTATGCCTATAAGCATATAGGAAAATAGCGCAATGGAATAATGGGCATTGTCAGTTGTTTACACCGGGCAGTATAAAGCGTTTACAAAGGGCAACGTAAGACCCTAAGAATGCCCCATCGTGAGACTTCAAAAGAGGTCTTACTTTCTGTAACCGAGGGTGGAGCGAAGCGACACCTGCGGCGCACACTCCCCACACGGGATAGAACCTCGAAGAGGTTCAACTACACATCCTTTTGTTCGACCTCTCCGAGGTCGGGGACGGAGGAGCGATCATACGTCCGCAGGTGTCGCTTCGCTCCACCAGACGATTACATACCTTGGACGGTTTCACCGTCCGACCTGCCCCACTGATTTTCTTATTTTAATAGAATAGCGATCCGATAAGCGCGATGATTCGCAAGATACTGACATGTTACGCATCTTAATCCTTATTCTAATGGAACAATGTATCTGATGTAAGGCAACATATTACCGCCGCACCGGATGGTACCTGTCTTAATCCTTATTCTAATGGAATATTGTATCTGATTTGTTGTTGACGGTATGATAACCGAGTGGACCGGCCAGTCTTAATCCTTATTCTAATGGAACAATGTATTTGATTAGCATCTACTCTGCTGTTAAAACTACGGTTATCCGGTCTTAATCCTTATTCTAATGGAACAATGTATCTCAACATTTCAAAGAACACTACCGTGATTAAAAAGCGCGGTGTTCTTATCGCCTATCAAGGGCCTTCATGCTAAATGCTTGTACGCGAATATACCGATTATTTTATTGTCAAGCGACGATTTATGGCTTTATATTTCTCGCCCCAAAAGATGGAACATTGCGCTCAACGTAGAAACAAGCCGTCTTTTTCCGCATTCCTTCTTGCCGGTTCGGGATATTCTTGATAACTTGCCGCCTATTCGCGAAGAAAAAAACAGGTGTAAAGATTGTATAGTAATAAATGACATCTTTCCTATCGCAAGTATGGTTTTGCAAGTGGTGGTTAGGGAAGCACAAGCAAGGTCCTTTGGAATATATTTGGCACAAATGGACGTGGATAGGGACAAACAGGTAGTCACTTCCGTATCCGCTCCGTTATCGGTTGGCCGGTGAGGGTGGACGTGCCGCGCAGCTCTACGTACTCGACACTCATGGGATTCTTCGAGGCGGTTTTCACGTAGAGCGAGCGTAACAAGGCACGTTGGCCGTCGATGGTCATGTAGCAGACATAACCGGCTCCTTTCCGCTCGATGGTCAGCGTACGATCCGGATAAGCGGAGAGCGAACACTCGCAACGATCCTCTCCTTTAGAAACGACCTTATAGCCATAGGCCAGCTTGCGCTGGATGTAATTCAGACCGTTCCTCTCCCCCATGCGTTCCTCGCGGTTGATCCAATAGACCTCCATAGGTTGCCGTGTGTCCAAGCGTCCGTTGGCGAGGCGCACGTCGTAGCAGACTAAGTTGCGGTTGACGCTCCGTGTAATGTAGAAAAGGCGTTCGGCGGTTGGATAAGTATTCCCGTCCGATTCCTCGGCGGATGCCATCAGGACAGGAAGAAGCATCAAAAGGAAGAAAAATATTCTGCGTGTCATTTTTAAATTACGAGTTATGAGTTACGAGATACAAGTTACGAATTACGAGATACAGGCTACGAATTATAAGTATATGATTTGTATAACTTTCGTAACTCCTAATTTGTAACTCGTAGCTCGTAATTCGTAGCCTGTAGCTCACAATTTATCAAAGGGTCCGTGCCTCGACACCCTCGAAGGTCATCTTCACGGGCTGGATGAAGCCGTTCTCGTCGAACGTCAGCTTATCAATACAAGTAGCCCGATGGTCGCGTGCCGTATCGCCCAGTGGCCGACGGTGATAGATGATGTAATACTCCTCCGTGCCCGGGATTTGTATCAGCGAATGATGTCCGGCGCCGGTAGCTACCGTAGAATCTTGCTGCAAGATCTTCCCGATGCGGTCGAACGGTCCGAAAGGCGAGTCGGCGATAGCGTACGCTACCGAGTAGTCCGGGCCGCCCCAGCCTCCTTCGCTCCACATGAAATAATATTTCCCGTTTTTCTTGAACATGAACGGACCCTCGACGTAACTCTCCGGCGTCACCTCTTTATAGATCGTCCCGTCATCGAAAGGCACCAAGCCGGTGAAGTCCTTGTTCAGGCGTACCATGTTGCAATGCTGCCAGCCTCCGTAATACATATAATATTCGCCGCTCGCCTCGTCGTGGAATACGAATTGGTCGATGGGCTGTGCCCCGTTGACGATCTCGTTGATCAGCGGCTTGCCCAACAAATCCTTGTACGGGCCTTCCGGACGGTCGCTCACGGCCACGCCGATGCCGCCCACCTCGCCCTCGTGCACGTCGTTCGCGCCGAAGAAGAGGTAATACTTGCCATCCTTACGAATCGTGGCGGGCGCCCACATCGCACGCTTCGCCCATTTCACCTCGGCGGTATCGATAATGGCGCTATGCTTCGTCCACGTCACCAAATCCTTGGATGAGAAACAATCCAGGGCCACCTGCTTCTCGTACAAGTCGCTTCTGGTCGGGAAAATCCAATAGGTATCGTCGTAAATAATCCCTTCAGGGTCAGCATACCAGCCTTCAAGGATCGGGTTGCCACTCTTCGCCACTTCCTCCGCTTGCGGCGCTTGTTTCGGTTGGCCACAGGCCATTAACGCGCCCGCCATCAGCGTCGCGTAAATCAAATTCTTTTTTGCGATCATATTGTTTTGAATTTTAATGTTCATCAGATTTCGGATTCATCCCTCACACTTGGCTCTCCATCTTGGCCAAGCCGCCCTCGGAAGTCTCTTTGTAAAGGCTCGGAAGGTCGTTGCCGGTCTGGCGCATCACCTCCACGACTTGGTCGAAGCTTACGCGATGCTTGCCATCGGAGAAGTTGGAGAAGGTATTCGCGTCGAGCGCGCGGGCGGCGGCGAAAGCGTTCCGCTCGATGCACGGAATCTGCACGAGTCCGCACACCGGGTCGCACGTCAAGCCCAAGTGGTGCTCCAGTCCCATCTCGGAAGCGTACTCGATCTGCGCCGGCGTTCCGCCAAATAACTGGCTGGCGGCTCCAGCCGCCATCGCGCACGCCACGCCGACCTCTCCCTGGCAACCTACCTCGGCCCCCGACACGGAAGCGTTGGTACGCACCACGTTGCCGAACAGGCCCGCCGTCGCTAGGGCACGCAGGATGCGAGAGTCGCGAAACTCACGCGTCGCCTTCAGGTGATAAAGCACCGCCGGCATCACGCCGCACGAGCCGCACGTAGGAGCGGTCACGATCTTGCCTCCGCAAGCGTTCTCCTCCGACACCGCCAAGGCGTACGCATACACCATGCCCCGGCTCTTGATGCTGCTCCCATAGCCTTTCGCCCGGATCATATAATCGGAAGCCTTGCGGCGGATGCCCAAACCACCCGGCAGGATGCCTTCCGCCTCCAAGCCGCGATGGACGGCCTCTTGCATCACGTCCCACACCTCGGCGAGGTAATCCCAAATGGAAGGTCCCTCGCACTGCTCCACGTACTCCCAATAGGAATGGCCGGTCTTCTCGCACCACGCCTGTATCTCACGGATGGTATGCATATCGTAGACTTGCTTGTTCCGCAACTCGCTGAACGACTCGTTCGCCAGCGTGCCGCCCCCGATGCTGTACACCGTCCATGCTTCCATTTTCTCGCCGTTCGCCCCGAACGCCTCGAACAGCATCCCGTTCGGATGGAAAGGCAGGAACACCTTCGGCTCCCAAACGATCGTGGTCTCCGCCACGGGACGCAACACCTCCAGGATGGCGGCATCCGTCATGTGCCCCTTCCCGGTAGCGGCGAGGCTGCCGTAAAGCGTGACGTTGAAACGGGCGGCCTCCTTGTTCCGGTCGAGAAACATCTGGGCGGCCCGCATCGGCCCCATCGTATGGCTGCTCGACGGTCCGTGGCCGATCCGGTATATTTGCTTAATCGATTCCATAAACTTTGGTTGAATTTGTATCATACATTTTAAACTCACGCGAATATACAGGAAACATCGTATATTCGCGAGCGGTTATTTATTTTTGACAGTCATTTTTTCATATGGGAACCGGATTTATCACTGACAACGCCGCGGAAACGGGAGCGCCCACCGACGGGCAAGCGAGGCGGCGTCTGCGCCCAATCATGTTTGTCGGGACTTGCTCCGACGCCGGTAAGAGCGTGATCAACACCGCCTTTTGCCGCATCTTCCGGCAAGACGGCTATCGCCCGGCACCTTTCAAGGCGCAGAATATGTCGCTCAACTCCTTCTCCACGCCCGAGGGCGGCGAGATGGGCCGCGCGCAAGTGGCGCAAGCCGAGGCGTGTGGCATCGCCCCACATACGGACATGAATCCCGTACTGCTCAAACCGACGAACGACGCGAGCTCGCAAGTGATATTGAACGGGAAGCCGGTCGGCAACCTATCCGCACGCGAATACTTCGGGCGGCATAATCAGAAGGAGGCCTTGTTCGAGGAAGCCGTACGGGCCTTCCATCGGCTGGAGAGCCGCTACAATCCCATCGTGCTGGAAGGCGCCGGTAGCATCTCTGAACTAAACTTGCGCGACCGCGACATCACCAACATGCGCATGGCGGCGAAGGCCGGCGCCGACACGTATCTGGTGGCGGACATCGACCGTGGCGGCGTGTTCGGCGCCGTGTATGGCACGATCGCCTTGCTAAGCCCGGAGGAACGATCGTTTATAAAAGGTATTATCATCAATAAATTCCGGGGCGACGCATCTTTATTCGCCGACGGAAGGAAGATATTGGAGGAGCTGACCGGCGTCCCGGTGGTAGGCGTCGTCCCTTGGTTCCGCGATATACGGATCGAGGAAGAGGATTCCGTCGCGCTGGAGCGGAAAGACGCCTCCCGCCTCGACGGGGCGATCAACGTCGCCATCGTCCGCCTCCCGCGTCTCTCGAACTTCACCGATTTCGACGTGCTGGAGATAGACAACCGCTTTCATCCTTATTATACATCGGATCCGCGGGAGATCGGTCGGGCGGACATCATCATCCTTCCCGGCACCAAGAACACCCTTTCCGACCTGCGCTTCCTGAAAGAACGGGGGCTCGACTCCGCCATCGTCGGCGCCTACAGGAACGGGAAAAAGGTCGTCGGCATCTGCGGCGGCTATCAGATGCTGGGGATGAGCTTGGAGGACCCCGGACGAATAGAGGGCGACATCGCCACCATGCCGGGACTGGGGCTGCTACCGCTCCGGACGGTCATCACCCGCGAGAAGGTCACCCGGCAAGGGCGATTCGCGTTTCTCCCCGTCTCCCACGAGATGGATTGCGAAGGTTACGAGATACACATGGGGCGCACCAGCCCGTGGCAGGACGCGGAGGAACGCCCCTTGGTACGCTTGGAGGACGGGCGCTTCGATGGCTACTTCTTGGACGAGCGATGCTGGGGCAGCTATATGCACGGCATCCTCGACAATCCCGCGGTGCTGGATTACCTGGCCGCCGGGCTCGACGCGGGGACGAACGCCCGCGCCGTCGATTACGCCGCTTTCAAGGAGGAGCAATATGACAAGCTCGCCGCCCTCGTGCGGGAACATGTGGATATGGATTACATCTACGCGAGCCTGTCGCGACCGTGAGGCAAACTGCCCCCGGCGTCGACAACACAAATCGGCACGGAGAAGCATTGTTGATTCAGTCGACAACACAAATCGGCACGGAGAAGCGCCGTCGACTCAGTCGATAGTGCTAATCCTGCCGGAGAAACGCTTTCCCCGCGGTCGACAGCGTCAATCCTACAGGATAACCGCTTTCCCCGGCGGGGACAACCGGAATCGGGACGGATTTAAAGCACGGCGACCGCCTTGCGTATGTTCTCGAGCGCAGCGGCGAGTTTGTTGTTACGCCGTGCGACCTGCATATTGTAAGCCGATTGCATATTTACCCACACGTGAGCGGGAATACCTGTCGCGGCTTCGATTTTCAAGGCGTATTCGGTTGTTATGGGCCGTTTGCCATTCACTACCTCGTTAAGCACGGAATAAGAGACGCCGATAAGGGCGGCGAACTTTCGTTGCGATATGCCGCGCGCCTCCAGCTCGTCTTTGAGTATTTCCCCAGGATGTATCGGCTCGGACGGCCGCAACTCGTGTGGCGCATAGATTTTCTTTGTTGTTTCCATATCGAAAGTCATTTGTAATGATTGCTAATATCCAGTAGGCGACAGAATGTGATCACTTGTTCATTCAAAATTTCCCTGACGGTAAATTCAAGCCTGTATTTGCGGTTGATTCGCACAGATGAAATCCCCTTTTTATCACCCTGCAAAACTTCATAATTCAAAGCGTTGTTACGGAACAAATCCGAAACGGTATTTGCGGATGAAAGCAGGAACACCGCCTTTTGGAAACCTCTTATCACTTCAGGCTGGTAGCGGTGCTTCTTATCGCTTGTGCGTCCTTGCTCGTACAATTCACGCAGGTAGTCTTTATCAAACTCTATAAACATAATGCCTTACTTCCTGCGCGAAAATACATTCTTTCTCCGATATTCGCTATAAATCGAACGCTTTATTCCATATCCCTACTGTTATATTTTTTGAAGCAATAGATAGGGGAAAAACCCACCCTCCCCGTCTTAACGCAAGAACGAACTTCGCCGCCACATGACGCGCGGCCTTTTAAATCGTGAGAAGGATGAGATTCTTGTGGATATTGCTTTTGTGGCCCCTTTGCCTCGCCGCCCAAACCCCGACGGACGCGATCGCGAGGCGGCACCTTATTTTCGACCCAATGCCAGCGGACAGTGCCGACGTGGCGCGGCTGGAGAAGAAAGCGTTCTGGCGGGCCGCCACCGAGACGTTCGGTTTCAACATCGGCCTTTGGGCGTTCGACCGCTACGTGAAGAAGGGGCATTTCGCCTACATCTCTTTCCAGACCATCAAGGAGAATTTCAAGCACGGCTTCGAGTGGGACAACGACCACCTGAGCACCAATATGTTCGCCCATCCCTACAACGGCTCGCTCTTCTACAACGCCGGCCGCTCCAACGGGTACAACTTCTGGCAATCGGAGCTTTTCGCCATCGGCGGGAGCGCGATGTGGGAGTTGTTCATGGAGCGCGAGTACCCCTCGACCAACGACATCATCGCCACGCCGATCGGTGGCGCCGCCATCGGCGAGGTGCTGTATCGCGCGTCCGACCTGCTGCTCGACGACCGTTCCTCCGGGGCGGAACGCTTCGGGCGCGAGCTGGCCGTGTTCGCCCTGTCGCCCATCCGTAGCCTGACGCGGATCGTCACCGGCGACGCTTGGAAACGGCGCGCCACCCCGGGGCGGCATTTCGGGCATCCGCCCCTCAGCGTCGACTTGTCGCTGGGCGCGCGGGCGCTGATGTTTCACGACGCGGACAACCGGGTGAAAGCCGGGGCCACCGCCCGCCTCGGCGTGGAATATGGCGACCGCTTCGGCGGCGACACCCGCGTGCCCTACGACTAATTCACCCTCCTGATGGACCTGGACGTGATGCCGACGCAACCCGTGTTGAGCCGGATCGAGATTGTCGGCCGCCTGCTGTCGCGCCAGCTGATTGATTCGCGCGCCTGCGACCTGTCGATCGGCCTGTACCAGCATTTCGATTATTTTGATTCCGACACGATCAACCCCGGGCCGGCGGAAGGAGCTTTCAAGCCGTGTCATGTCCCCTACAAATTGGGGACACCCGCCTCGGCCGGGGTCGGCGCGATGCTCCGCTACGCCGCCACGCCCCGGTTCGCGCTCGACGCCTACGCCCACGTGAACGGGGTGCTGCTGGGCGGCGTGTTGAGCGACTTTTACCGTTATTATCACAGATGTTACAACTGGGCTTCCGGCTTTTCCCTCAAGGGCGGCGCCCAATGCGCGTTCGATGGCGGCCGCCTCACTCTTTCCGTCGCCAATCAGTTTTACCAGCTTTACAGTTGGAGCGGATATACCTCGGAGGAAGAATGGCTGGAGCGCCCTACCGAGAAGCCGGGCAACGTGCAGGGCGACGTGTCGCGAGCGTTGTTCAACCACCTCGAATTCCGCGTCGATTGCCATCTTTGGCAGCGGCTGTCGGCCTCGCTCGCGATGAACTGGTTCCACCGCTTCACCTACTACGACCGGTGGATGGATTTCCCGGAGGAGAATTATTCCGTGTACGATTACCTGGTCGATAGCGACCAATGGGACTTGCGGTTGATGGTGCGGTATGGGTTTTAGGTTACGCCATCCGCCCATACTTCATCTCTTCCCCATCCTTGTCGTATTCCTTCCGCTTCCCCGTCGGCGCCCCGCTCAGCGTCACGCGGACAACGGCGGTGCGGTTCAAGCTCCGGCGGATGGCGTCGTCGAAAGCGTCCATGTGCTGGGGCAAGAAGCGCTGGCTAATGAGGCGGAGCGCCTCTATTTTCTCCTCATCGTCCGTCACCAACTCCGCATGTCCGAAGGCGATGGCCGAACGGTATTGAAGGGTGAACGAGCCGTCCTTGGGACCGACCGTCGGCGCGCATTTCGTCACGGCCGAGAGACACACTTCCGGATGGGCGGCAAGAGCGTCGATCTTCTCCCCTTCCAAAGCGCAATGAAAGTACCACGTTTGCCCATCCGCGCTTGCCAACGAGAGGGGCACGCCATACGCCGTACCATCCGGACGGGTAAAACTCACGGTGATATACGGCGCCTTGCGCATAATCTCCAACGCCCAGTCGGCGGGCATTTCCCTACTTGCTTTTCTCATATACCTATATATAATATTGTTTGGGGAGGCAAACTTACTTAAAAATATCCGTCTATTTAGGCTTATCCGATAGAATATGGCTATTTTCGCGGCGTTTTAATAGGATTCTTAAAAGATTCAGAGAGATGGATAAGAAATGGATAGTTATCGCAAGTTGTGTCGCATTCGGAAGTTGTTCCCATTTCTCCTCTAACACGGAACGGTCAAAAGGGGTCGTCGCAGACGCAACCATGAACACAGTCACGATCGTGAACGCGGAAAATGACACGTTGTCCTTCGGCACGCTCAACGCAGACAAAACGGGATTGGACGGATTGCTCATCGGTGATTCATTGGAAATAGCCTACTCGGGGCACTATGAGCCAGGCATGGAAGCCTTGAGCCTCACGACGATCGCCAAAGTTCGGAAGGACCTCCATAGCCGCTTGTTTGAGCAGGGTATCCGCACGGAGGCCGTGGATGGAAGCAGTCAGGTCCAATATCTCCTATTCAGCCCAGACTCGTCGGAGGTGGAACTATACAAGGCGGACGGTACGCTCGAACTGACGTTGAAAAGACGCACGCTTCCCGCCGGTGGCTATGCTTGGAACGTGGAAGACGACGCGACGAAGAACGTGCGTCAAGAGGATGGACTTTGGACTGTCAGCCAACGAGGAAAGCTTTTGCTCAAACAACCGCAAAGCGATGGGAACGAAGATTTGGGTCCATGGAAAGAATCGCGTTATGAAGGATTGCTCCCCGCAGCCGACGGTCCAGGCATCCGCTACCAATTGGTCATCCGCCATCGGGCGTATAGCGGTGATGGACGCTTCTTGCTACGGCTCACTTACCTGGAGGCCGAGGATGGACAAGACAAGACCTGCACCTGCATGGGGCAGCGATACACCCAGCGCGGCATCCCCTCGGACAACGACGCGACCGTATGGCAATTGATCTCCGATCTAGGAGACGAAACCTACAACTTCCTTTATAATCAAGAGGGACAAACACTTACCCTTCTGGACAAGGACTTCAGACGGAACGCCTCCGACTTAAACTATACGTTGAAACCGATAAAATAAGTTTGTATATGGAACTTTATGAGACCCTGGAGAAGCGCCGCACCTATCTGCCTATTTACAATAGGCATTCCAAGGTGTTGACAATACCCATCATGAACACCTTAGAATGCCCATCGTGAACGATTTAGGATGGGCATCGTGGGAAGCGATGAATCCCAATCAACGCAGCAGGACAACGACCGGATTGTCCTCCTCGTCGAGGCCCGCTAAGTTTGTGAGGGCATCCGCTTTCGCCGCGTCGCCATGCTCGTCGAACCACTCACGAATATCCACCGCCGCATGAAGCCCCGCGAACTCGCCCGAGGAAGAGACCGCCATCAACCGGATGGGCAGGAATCCCGTCAAGTCGTCCTTGATTCCTTCCTCATAAAGCCCCGCTCTCGTCATGCCTGCTCGCTTATCGAAAGCGATGGCGTACGTCTGCCGGCTATCCTCATCGTAAATATCGGTGATCGCGATGCCAAACAGAAGACGCTCGCTATCCAGCACGTGCGGAATCAAGATGCCTTCGCCCGCCTCCTTGCGGAAACGATCGGCGTACCTCCACGTCAAATCGCCTCGGTCGAAACGCAGGCAAGGCACCAGGTCGATACCCTCCGACCGGTAAATCGTGTCGTTGTACAACTCCATGAAATAAATATCATCGCCCGTACGCCAGAAAGGCGCGCTGTTCGGGAAATAAAGGCTCGCCGTCTCCCGGTCTCTTCCCTCCATGTAGATAGCGCTCCGCAAGGCGGGTCCGAATACCTCCATCGCCTCCTCCCCTTGCCAAACAGACATGCTGTTAATCTCGAAAGAAGGACAAGACTCCCGGTTCGGCAACACGCCCAACCGCTCTCCCGCCTCCGAGAAATAAAGGATACGGTTCTTCTCCGTCCCTTGCGTATTCGGGAAATAACCGATCAGCGTATCTTTATTCACGGCAAAACAATCAGCGGGATACGCCTCCTCGCCCAAGGCCGGACTCTCGATCTTTCCCTGGTAATTCCCGTTCAAACCATATACGAGCCAATCGTGGTTCCAACCCGCGAACAACAGGCGGCCATTCGGTCCGTCCACCCGGGCATTCGCGTCGCTGTAACCTCCCGGATCGTTCCCTCTATGCCCGATCGAGCGCACGAACTTTCCCGTAGCCTTGTCGAATAACAAGCATTGCCGCCGTGTCGTAATCAGGATATAATCTTCCGTGAGTTTCACGTCGGGCGCCTCCCCGACCAGACAATCATCCGTGGTTTCCAACGGGACGTAACGAATCTCCCTAAAGTAATCGGAAGCCTTCAACTCCTCCGGCGAGGCGATCGCCTGCCCCACGGAAATCACCCCGGTATCCACCTGCCCGGAAGGTCCGGTGCAACCTCCCGCGAGCGCTCCGATTCCCAACAAGCACACGCCTATATAACCTATCGCCCTCATTTCCGTGTCGTGATCTCAATTACACCCTTCTTTCCTCTCTCCCCATAACGGGCTACCGCCATCTCTCCCTTGAATACGGTCACGTACTCAATCCGATCGGGATCCAAACGGTTCGCCCGCTCCAGCGAGACTTCCAGCCCATCGATATAGATGATACCTTGGAAACCCGCGAAAGGCTCCTCCTCTTCCGGGAAACAGCCCGCGAGGTCCGCCCGTCGCTTTCCGTGGCGATCGTATCGGTCGTAACGAAAATATCACTAACTTTGGCACTTGAAATCCGCTCCAACTCTCGAGCGATTTCCGGATGGGCGAAGGCGGTCGCTGCCAGCGCCGCCAACGGGAGTACGCCAAGGTACTTCAACCGTGCCCAAGGATTTGACATTTGTCTTAACATCATAGTTATTCGTTTTTTTAGAGAACTGTGATTGAAGCTGTTGGCCATAGAAGTGAAGCGCTGTGAGCCAGCAGCTCTTTTTATAATCAATAATTGATAGTCATGTGCGTCGAAGCCTTGACGCAATACCCGTTCATCGGCCTCGTACTCATGTACGTCCCGCAATTCGCCCAGCAACAGCCAAGCGGCGGGATTAAACCAATGGAACAATACATAAATCCGGGCAAACAATAAATCCCAGGAATGAAAGGCCTCGATATGCGCCCGCTCATGCGCCAGGATTTCCCGGCCATTCTCTTGATAATCCGCACGGCTCATCACGATGGTGCGCATCCAGCTAAAGGGGACGACAGGCCGATCGGTCAACCGCAAACGGACGCCTTCCACCCGTTCCCGTGTCCCTGTTTTCACGATTCGCGATAACGAGTATAAAGAATATACGAAATGAGCGAACGCTACGCATAGCCCAATGGGATAAATCATTACCAACGCTCTCTCCCAACTCCAATGACGGGCGGTGCCGGCCGACGCGACCGATAGAGCGAAATCCACCGGCGCATCCGAAAGCGGAGCGTCCGCGTTCCCTCCCCACAGCGTCGCCACCCATGGCAGCGTCGCCGCAAGCCCCATCAAGCCCAACAAAGCGAGACGGTTCAAGCGGTGAAACGTATCGCAGCTCATCAATACCTTATAAAAAAGGTAGAACAGCGTCAAGTAGCCGGTCGACTGAAGGATATAGGCAAAGAAAGCACCCATTACGCTCATGTGTTACGCTGGTTGGCCCGCTCTACCTCGTCAATCAGTTTCCGGAGTTCATCGACCGATACATCCTCCTCTTGGATCAGGGTGGAAACCATTCCCAAATACGAGTTATTGAAATATTTGGCGATAACGTTGCGCAACGTCCCGCCGCTGTACTCTTTCTCCGAGATAACCGGATAATATTGATAACTGTTGCCAAACGCCTTATGCGCCAGGAAGCCTTTCTCTTCCAGCCCGCGCACAATCGTGGATAAGGTATTGAAATGCGGCCTCGGTTCCTCGTAATTCGCTAATAATTCCTTGACGAACATGGCGCCCTTTCGCCAGAACCAGCCCATAATCTCTTCTTCTTTCGCGGTTAATCTTTTCATGTCGCTATCTTGTTTTGGCGCAAAGTAACTAATTATTTTAGTTCCACTCCATACAACGGTAGTTAATAAACTAAAACCGATAGTTACGGCTCTGTGATAAAGACGAAAAGCCTGCCATTGACGAGACTTCCGTCAATAACAGGCTTTTAAATTATGCGATCCTACATTCTATCGAATACAGGTTCGATCAATTCTTAAATACCAATCCATCGCCCGCACGGTCGATCACGATCGGACGCTCGCGGTTGACATGACCGCTCAGCAACTCTTTCGAGAGCTCGTTGAGCACCATCCGCTGGATGACTCGCTTAACAGGACGTGCGCCGAACTGCGGGTCGTAGCCCTTCTTGGCGATCAGATTGAGTGCCTCGTCGGTGAAGTCGAGCGTCACGCCGTTCTTCTCCAACATCTTCTTCACGCCATTCAACTGCAATCCGACAATCTCACAAATCTCTTTCTCGTTCAGCGGCGTGAACATGATGATATCGTCGATACGGTTCAGGAACTCCGGCCGGATTGTCTTCTTCAAAAGCTCCAATACCTGATTCTTCGTGTTCTCCACCACCTCGTCGTGGTTCGCGTCGGTCATCTTCTCGAAATTCTCGCGGATCAACGACGAGCCCATATTGCTGGTCATGATGATGATGGTGTTCTTGAAGTTTACCGTCCGTCCCTTGTTGTCGGTCAAACGGCCATCGTCCAATACCTGCAACAAGATGTTGAACACGTCGGGATGGGCTTTCTCAATCTCATCGAACAGCACGACCGAATACGGTTTCCGGCGCACGGCTTCCG
>DXEN01000012.1 GCA_019114945.1 Candidatus Parabacteroides intestinigallinarum
AAGTCCACGAAACGGGCATCGTAGAAATTGCTCAGTCCGATAGCACGCGCCTTTCCTGCCTTGTATGCCTTTTCCATGGCACGATAAGTTCCGTAGTAATCACCAAATGGCTGGTGGATGAGCAGCAGGTCGATATAGTCTGTCTTCAGTTTGCGAAGCGACTCGTCGATGCTTCGTGCCGCTTTCTCTTCATCCGCGTTGCTTATCCAAACTTTGGTAGTCAAGAATATTTCCTTACGCGGAATGCCGCTTTTGCTGACGGCTTCGCCCACGCCTTCCTCATTATAATAAGCTTGAGCCGTATCAATAGAGCGATATCCGGCTTTCAAGGCTTCCGATACATATTGCTCACATTCCGCGGGAGCAATTTGCCATACGCCGTAGCCCATCAGAGGCATTTCGACGCCGTTGTTTAAAGTGATAGTCTTGTTCATAGTTTATAATTTTATTAATCATGAATCCGATGCGTACCTATATACTTTGTCGTTGCTAAATCCATATCATCATAAATCGGACTTTTCCCCGTGTCCAGTCCGGCGATAGCTTGCATTTCTTGTTCGGTCAGTGTGAAATCAAAAATAGAAAAGTTCTCTATCATCCGTTCCTTGCGTACGGTTTTGGGGATAACCACCACATTGCGTTGGTTCAGCCAGCGGAGGACAACCTGACCGACTGTCCGTCCATGCTTTTCGGCAATGGCTTTCAGTACGGGATTGTTCCAGATGTCGTTCTGCCCTTCGGCAAAAGGTGCCCATGCTTCGTGCTGTATGCCTTCGCATTGCAAGAACTTGTTGGCGGCTTTCTGCTGGAAGAACGGGTGGGTTTCCAACTGATTGACGGCAGGTTTCACTTCGTTGTGCAGGAAAAGGTCTTGCAGGCGTTCATTGGAGAAGCTCGTCACGCCGATGGCTCGGATTCTGCCTTCTTTATAAAGCCGCTCGCAAGCTCTCCATGCGGCATAATAGTTGCCGTAGGGCTTGTGCAGCAGGTAGAGGTCGACATAATCCAGCCCGAGCAACTTTAACGATTTGTCGAAAGCACGCAGGGCATCGTCGTATTCATAGTCCTGCACCCAAAGCTTGGTGGTGACAAATATCTCCTCCCGCTTCAGTCCGCTGCGACGGATGGCATTGCCCACTTGCTCCTCATTGAAATACGAAGCCGCTGTGTCTATCATCCGATAGCCCGTTTCGAGCGCTTCGCTTACAATTCTTTCCGTTTCATCCACCGGAATCTGATAGACGCCGAATCCGATAGCCGGCATCATGACGTCGTTGTTCAATCTTACTTCTTTCATATCCATTGTCTTTTTGTTGATGTCGCAAATTTACACGGCTTGATGCAGAAAGGCGTTACATAATGCGTCGGGATATTTTCACGATTCGTGGATTTTCTTGAAGAAACTGTTTTGAATTTGTCGGACACCAATATTCCCAAAATCAAATCTTGTCGCTATCTTTGCGGATGGATTAAATTACATACCATGATGAAAACGGAATACGAGAAATGCTTGGCGGGCGAACCTTTCATAGGAAGCAGAGACCCGAAGATAGTAGAGACAATCTTGCGCACAAGGCGGCTGCTGGCACAGTTCAATGCCACGGATTATGCCGACACGGAGCGCAAGCAAGCCCTGTTGCGTGAGATGTTTGGCAGCATGGGAAAGGGCGTGCATGTGGACATTGATTTCCATTGCGAATACGGAAAGCATATTTTCATAGGCGACAAAGTGATTATCAACATGAACTGCACGTTCGTGGACAACAACCGCATCGACATCGGCAGCAATGTGCTGATTGCTTCCAATGTGCAGATATATACCGCCACCCATTCCACGAAAGTAAACGAACGCATGGTGAAGGACTGGGCAGAAGGCGAGGAAATATGCCGCACCTATGCCTTGCCCGTCAAGATAGAAGACGGCGTGTGGATTGCGGAGGCGCCATTCTGTTGCCCGGAGTGACGATTGGCAAGAACAGTGTCATCGGGGCAGGCAGCGTAGTGACCCGTTCCATTCCCGCCAACTGCGTGGCGGTGGGCAATCCTTGCCGTGTAATCAAACAAATAGAAGGCAATGAGTAAGTACAAGCATATCCTGTTCGATATCGACGGCACGTTGATTGATATGTTTTCTTGCTAATATAAATAAAATCCCCTGCAAACCCGTCACAGCTTGCAGGGGATTTTTTAATACCACTGACAATAAAAAAAACTTGGTCGGCAGGGCTACTGCATTCAAACCATATCCAGCGGCGACCGCTTCATCACCAGCGGATAGCGTTCGGGATGTTTGAGGCTCTCGATTTCGAGGTCTACGTCCAATTCAGGCCATTCGATGGCGTTCGGTCCTGCCATGCGCACGTTGAACGCACTGCTGATGCGGGCATTGCGCAGCCAAGGTACGCGGTTGTATGACACGAAATAATCCTGCCCAAGCACGGACAGCATCATACCCTGCGCATTAATCATTAACACGCTTACCGATGTGGGCGGGGGCAATGTATATCCGTCTTCTTGTCTGAACTTGGGACTCATGGAGTATTGCTTTTATTCTTTTGCGAAAGTAGTAAGAATCTATCAATTATCCAAGAAGGCAACGCTAATCCTGACGGATTGAGGCTGCCGACTGAGTCGACGATGCTTCTCCTGTAGGATTTGTGCTGTCGACTGAATCAGCAGTGCTTCTCCGCACCGATTTGCGTTGTCGACTGAATCGACAGGGCTTCTCCTGCCGGATTTGTACCGTCGACTGAGTCGGCGGCGGTTATCGGGGCGGATTGGAAGTTTTTGACGTGGGCAAGCCGTCTGTTTATTCTAATGAAATTATTCTGTAATCTCAATCAGATTTCTTTCAGGTCCCTCAATGCAGCTTTCATAATATCCATCGCCCGTGGTGCGTGGTCCGCTGACTACTGTAAATCCATCAGCTTGAAGCTCATTTGTCAGTTCATCAACTCGTTCCCTCCCTCCGACACTAAACGCAAGATGAATGTAACCGCTCTGAAATAAGTTTTTCTCATTGTCAATTACATCAGGACGCGACATGATTTCCAATCTTGAACCGCCTTCGAATGAAAGGAAATAAGAGCATAGTCCTGTTTTAGGATTATGATACATTTCATTGGAAGATGCGCCGAAATAACGCATGAAAAAACTTCTCGCCGCTTCCAAGTCTTTCACATACATGGCAAAATGGTCTATTTTCATAATTCTATTTGTTATAATGATTTGCAGGGCGAAGATAAGGAAAATCATGGAGCGGGGCAAGCATCTTCTTATGCTACCGCTCCACGGTATGGAAATAATCCGTATTTTTGCACGGACAAGATTCGACAGATGACTATGTGGGATAAAATACTGTTTTTCAAATCCGTTTCGGACTATCCGTTTGCGGAATATGCCGACCATGTGATGCATATCCTCTGCACCGCCGGGAATATGAGCTTCACGTTTCAGGATGTGCGCTACAATGTCGTGCCGCGGGATTATGTCATCCTTCCCAACCCGTCTCTGGCGTCGGACTTCTCGGAATCGGAGGACTTGGAAGCCGTCATTATGTGCCTTTCCGAGCCGTTCGTTACCTCCATGTCCATACGCAGCAACTATGGCATCATAGGGCATTTGTCTTTGCTGGTGAATCCGGTGATGCGGCTTTCGCCCCATGACTACCGCATTTGCATGGAGGACTTGTTGCGCATCCGCGAACGCCTTGCCGAGGATGGGCATTGGTTTAGGGAAGAAATGATGGGCTACCTGCTGTTGGCGCATATTCTTGACCTGTACGACATTCATGCCAAAAGCCGGACCGGACACAACCTGTCGGAACGCAACGGCGACCTGCTGAGGCGGTTCATCGAGTTGCTCTACCATAAGGAATACATCAAGGACCGCAGCCTTTCGCACTACGCCTCCAAGCTCTGCATAACCCCTCACTATCTGACCGAAGTCTGCAAGAAGGCGAGCGGCAAGCCTGCCACGTATTGGATAGACCGCTTTACGACTCACGAGATAGCACGCCTGCTCCGCCAAAAGGAAATCCCCCTGAAGGACGTTGCCGACCGGATGAATTTTTCGTCGCTTTCGTATTTCAGCCGGTACGTGCAAAAACAGATGGGGATGCCGCCGTCGGAATACCGGAACCGGGCCGTTGATTGACATCGGGCGAACTCGTCGGGGGTGTGTCAATGTGTCATCCGCGTACTTTTCCGCGATTTGATACACCCTCTTAGAGAAGCGGCATCGTGTTGCGAATAGTGCTTACCCCGATCAAGCGGTCGTAGCGCGTGCCCATCGGACGATAGAACACGTAGACACTGTACTTGTTCTCGGTCTCGAAGAAATCGCCCTCAATAGGCGCGGTCTGTCCCACGGTTTGCCCTTCCGGAACGAAAAGATACTGGTAATTATAGTTCCCTTGCTTCAAGAGGACGGATTTCTCGTATCGTCCTTTATCGGGATTGTATCCCATCCGGCTCTTCTCGTCTAATACATTATTATATATATCACCGCTCAGATAGACGTTCCCGTCGGGAATCCAATCGGTGGCGAGCGCGAAGTGGACGATGAAATAATCCGCCTCCGTATCCGCGTCTTCGCAATTGCTGCATCGTATCAAAAGGCCTCCGTCCTGGTCTTGGTCGTATTGATAGCGGATCTGGCTACGGGGCTGGTCCGTCATCAGTTCCACGTGGTAATAGGGATTATGGAACGAGATGTTCTCCACATGCATCCCATTGTATTTATCGCTGATAAACTCCATCCGGCGATATTCGTTTCCCGCGGGGAAAATGAGATTCCTGTTGTTCGCGTATACGATTTGATTCTCTAAGATGCTGATAGGCTGCAGGCCGGTCACGGCGTTATCCCGCCGGTTATTCTGATAGACCCATATTTTTAAATCCGATTGCGGATAGGCGATAGGGAAATGGCGGTGGTTGATCGTGAAGCTCACTTGTTGGTGCGACTGGTTCGTGTCGATATCCGTATTGCCGCTCACCGTAGTCGCCACGCTCACTCGCGGCTCGTAAATAGAAAAGCAGGCGGTGAAAACGACGCGCGAGGGGTCGTCCTCGTTGTAGACCTGCAAGGCGTAGTTGCCCGATACTTTCGGGCGCACGTCGTCGTTCGGGAAGAAAAGCCTATAATTGGTATATTGCGTCGTAGTCCCGATGGAATTGGCGAAATCATCGATCGTACTTCCTTGGAAGCCATCCATATATTCGATTTGGGAAAGCGAGGAGCGAGTCCAATTCGCGTCGCAATGAATCAAATTGTATACGTAGCGCCCGAACCCGGGATTAAAGGCGTCGAAATTAATCTCGACACGTCGTTCCCCGTCCAGCGGGATAAACGGATCGGCGAATAATTCCCCCTCCACCTTTACCTGAAGCGTCTTTATCTGCTTGTCGCTGATATTGGTAAAGAAGGCCTCTTGCGCGTTCATCGGGGCTAAGATGCTGATAAACAATAGAAATAGAATCTTAAATTTTCTCATGATCTCTTTACACTCTTTGATGAGACAAAATTATGGAATTATTTCTCTAATTATTTGCCTTCTCCTGCTCTAAAACATAAAAAAATGTTTACTTTTGCGGGAAAATTACGTATAAACAATTTTAGTTGTATCATGGCAAATGTGATTAAGATTAAAAAGGGTTTAGACATTAATCTGAAAGGCAAAGCTTCGGAAGCGTTGATAGCCGGAGGGAAGAGCGATTCGTACGCGATCGTCCCCGACAGCTATAATGGCATCTTCCCGAAAGTGGTCGCCAAAGTAGGAGATAAGGTCAAAGCCGGTTCTGCATTGATGATTGACAAGAACCACCCCGAGATCAAGTTTGTTTCGCCGGTCAGCGGCGAGGTAACAGCCGTTAATCGAGGAGAGAAGCGCAAGGTGCTCAGCATCGTCGTCCGTCCGGATGGCGAGATGGCCTACGAGGACTTCGGCAAGAAGAGCGTCGCTTCCTTGAAAGGCGAGGAGGTGAAAGATGCGTTGTTAAACGCTGGTATGTGGCCGTTTATCAAGCAACGCCCGTACGACATCGTGGCGAATCCCGCCGAGGCTCCGCGCGACATTTTCGTCTCGGCATTCTATTCGGCTCCGTTGGCTCCGAATTTCGAGTTTATCTTGAAAGGACAGGAAGCGGACTTCCAGGCCGGATTGGACGCTTTGGCGAAATTGACGGCTGGCAAGGTGTATGTAGGCGTACGAAGTGGCTCCGCCGTGAAGAACATGAAGGGTGTCGAGATCGTGGAGGTAGAGGGACCGCATCCCGCCGCGAACGTAGGCGTACAGATCAACCACATCAAACCGATTAACAAGGGCGAGGTTGTCTGGACAGTCAATCCGGCCGACGTGATCGTGATGGGCCGTTTGTTCAACAAGGGCGTGGCCGATTTCAGCCGATTGGTGGTTATCACGGGTTCGGAAACGACCGAGCGTGGCTATATCAAGACGATCGCCGGATGTACGATCAAGAGCTTGGTTGGTGGCAAGGTCTTGGATGGCGAGCATATCCGTATCATCAGCGGTAACGTATTGACCGGAACGAAAGTTGGCATGGATGATTATCTGATGGCTTACGACAACCAAATAACAGTAATTCCGGAAGGAGACGAGGTGCATGAGTTCCTGGGCTTCGCTATGCCGCGCTTGAACCAGTTCAGCGTAAGCCATAGCTATTGCAGCTGGTTGATGGGCAAGAAAGAGTATGTGATCGATGCCCGCGTCAAGGGAGGCAAACGCGCCATGATCATGTCGAACGAGTACGACAAGGTGTTCCCGATGGATATTTATCCGGAATACTTGTTGAAAGCGATTATCGCGTTCGATATCGACAAGATGGAGAACTTGGGAATCTATGAGGTAGCTCCGGAGGATTTCGCACTGTGCGAGTTTGTGGACGCCTCGAAAATAGAGTTGCAAAAGATCGTCCGCGACGGGTTGAACCTGTTGTATAAGGAAATGAATTAATAACATCTAAACTTATAATACATTGAAAGCGTTAAGGAATTATCTCGACAAGATTAAGCCTAACTTCGAGGAAGGCGGAAAGCTGGCGATGTTCCGTTCTGTATTCGACGGCTTCGAAACATTCTTATTCGTTCCGAACACGACGTCGAAGACGGGCGTTCATATTCACGATAGTATCGACTCAAAGCGCGTGATGACCGTCGTGATCATCGCTTTGTTGCCGGCTTTGCTTTTTGGTATGTACAATGTCGGTTACCAGCACAACTTGGCGATCGGTTCGGATCCGGGTTTCTGGATGACATTTCTTTTTGGTTTCTTGGCCGTGCTGCCTAAGATTATCGTATCTTACGTAGTCGGTTTGGGTATCGAGTTCGCGGTTGCCCAATGGAAGAAAGAGGAAATCCAAGAGGGATTCTTGGTTTCCGGTATCTTGATCCCGATGATCGTGCCGGTCGACACCCCGTTATGGATGATCGCTGTAGCTACGGCATTCGCGGTAATCTTCGCGAAAGAGGTGTTTGGAGGTACAGGATATAATATATTTAATGTAGCGTTGGTGACGCGTGCGTTCTTGTTCTTCGCTTATCCGACGGCGATGTCGGGTGACCAGGTTTGGGTACGCACGGCCGATACGTTTGGTTTGGGCGCTGGCCAGGTAGTGGATGGTTTCTCCGCCGCTACACCGTTAGGAATCGCCAAGGTAGCTACGACCGCCACACCTGAATATCCTTGGAGTTTCAGTGATATGGTCTTTGGTTTCATTCCGGGTTCAATTGGTGAGACCAGCGTAATCGCGATCGCGATCGGCGCTGTTATTCTGCTGCTTACGAATATCGCGAGCTGGAAGACAATGTTCTCCGTATTTATCGGTGGTGCGTTGATGGCGATCGTATTTAACGTGGCCGGTCCGGATACCGCTACGGCGCAGATGCCTTGGTATATGCATTTGGCATTAGGTGGATTCGCGTTCGGTGCTGTTTTCATGGCTACCGACCCTGTGACTTCCGCTCGTACGGAGACCGGAAAATATATCTATGGATTCTTGGTCGGCGCGATGGCGATCATCATCCGAGTGTTGAACCCCGGTTATCCGGAAGGTATGATGTTGGCGATCTTGTTGATGAACGTATTCGCTCCGCTGATCGATTATTATGTCGTAGACGCGAACATCAACCGTCGTTTGAATCGTGTTAAATTGAATAAATAAGCAGGAATATGGCTACAAAGAAATTTAAGTGTAAAGTATGTGGCTATGTCCACGAAGGAGATAAAGCACCGGAGAAATGTCCGGTATGTCAGGCTCCGGCCTCTGAGTTCGAGGAAATCGTAGAGGCTGGCGCGCCTGCGAAAAAGGGAATGGATCGCAATAGCAATACCTATACGATTATTTACTCGGCTGTCATGGTTATCCTGGTAGCGGTTGGTTTGGCGGTAACGTCGCAATCGTTGCGGCCTTTCCAGAAAGCGAACGAGGATAACGATAAGCGTTTGCAGATTCTTCGCTCGATCAATGTGAACGTAACGGCGAACGAAGCGGAAGCGACATATAACGAGTTGATTACGGACGCATTCTTGATCAACGAGAATGGCGAGAAGGTTGGTGACGCGACAGACGCTTTTGTTGGCGAGAAAGAGGGATTTCCTGTTTTTATCGCGACAGTAGATGGCCAAACCAAATATATCATGGCCTTGAATGGTAGTGGTTTGTGGGGTGCCCTTTGGGGTTATATCTCCGTGAATGACGATAAGAACACCGTATATGGAGCTGATTTCAGCCACTCCGGTGAGACTCCGGGTTTGGGTGCCGAGATCGCTACGCCGGGATTCAGCTCGAAATTCAAGGGCAAGCATATCTTCCAAAACGGAGAGTTCAAGTCGATCGCCGTAGTTAAGCCGGGTAAGAGTGCCGATGGACAGGATTACGTGGATGGCATTTCCGGAGGAACGATTACCAGCCAGGGAGTCGACCGAATGTTATTCAACAGCTTGACTGGCTATGTTAAATTTTTAACTTCTCAAAATTAATCGAAAATGGGATTATTATCTAAAAAGAATAAAGAGGTTTTAGCGGGCCCGTTGAGCATGAACAACCCGGTCATCGTACAGATGTTGGGTATCTGCTCGGCCTTGGCGGTAACGTCTAAATTGGAACCCGCTATCGTGATGGGTATTTCGGTGACGGTTGTCGTTGCCTTTGCCAATGTGATTATCTCACTTTTGCGTAATACGATTCCGAATCGTATCCGTATTATCGTTCAGTTGGTGGTTTGCGCCGCGTTGGTAACGATCGTGAGTGAGGTATTGAAAGCGTTCGCGTATGACGTAAACAAGCAACTTTCGGTGTACGTGGGTTTGATTATCACGAACTGTATCTTGATGGGACGTTTGGAGGCTTTCGCCTTGGGTAATGGCCCTTGGGAGTCGTTCTTGGACGGTGTTGGTAATGGATTAGGTTACGCTATTATCTTGATTCTCGTCGGTTTTGTACGCGAGTTGTTTGGTTCTGGTACGTTGCTGGGATTCCAGGTTATTCCGGATGCGTTCTATGAGATGGGTTATGTTAATAACGGTTTGGTTATCTTGCCGCCGATGGCGTTGATCATTATCGCGCTAATCGTCTGGTACCACCGTTCGCGAAACAAGGAGTTGCAAGAGAATTAATCACTTTAAACAGCTATTAGGATGGAAGAGTTATTAAGTACATTTGTCCGCTCGATTTTTTCCGACAATATGATTTTCACATACTATTTGGGTATGTGTTCTTTCTTGGCTGTTTCAAAGAATGTGAAGACAGCTTTGGGATTGGGTATCGCGGTAACGTTCATTTTAACTTGTACGTTGCCGATTAATTACATGCTTGAGAATTACGTGCTGAAGGAAGGCGCATTGCAATGGTTGGGCCCGGAGTACGCCGAGGTGAACTTAAGCTTCTTGGCGCTTCTGATCTTCATCGCTATCATCGCGGCTTTCACGCAATTGGTGGAGATGGTTGTCGAGAAGTTCTCGCCTTCGTTGTATGCGTCATTGGGTATCTTCTTGCCTTTGATCGCCGTGAACTGTGCCATCTTAGGAGGTTCGTTATTTATGCAGCAACGGGCGTTCCCGAATGTGGGTGTCGCTACGATTTACGGACTTGGATCGGGTATCGGTTGGATGCTGGCAATCGTAGGTATGGCGGCTATTCGTGAGAAGTTGGCGTATTCAAATATTCCTAAGCCGTTGAGAGGTCTGGGTATTTCTTTCATCATCACGAGTTTGATGGGTATCGCATTTATGTGCTTCTCAGGTTTGAAGATTTAAGTATTAACGCATTTAAAGAACAGAAAGAGATATGACTTTATTAATGTCTGGCGCATTAACGATCATCAGCGGTACCGTCGTATTCTTGGTGGTTACGATGATATTGGTAGGTGCGTTATTGTATGCCAAAGCAAAATTGGTCCCGTCAGGGAATGTCAAGTTGACGGTGAACGGAGAGAAAGATATCGATGTCCCCATTGGTGGCACCTTGTTGAGTTCGCTCCAAGCGGGTGGCGTTTTCTTGTCATCGGCTTGTGGTGGTGGCGGTAAATGTGGCCAGTGCCGTGCGCAAGTATTGGAAGGTGGTGGCGAGATCCTTCCGACGGAGAAAGTTTTCTTTTCTCGTAAGCAACAAAAAGAGCATTGGCGTCTGGCTTGCCAAACCAAGGTAAAGGAGAACATGCAAGTGAAAGTGCCGGAGGAGGTATTAGGCGTAAAGGAATGGGAATGCGAGGTAATCTCGAACAAGAACGTGGCTACGTTTATCAAGGAGTTCATCGTGGCGCTGCCTAAGGGCGAGCATATGGACTTTATCCCGGGTTCCTATGCGCAGATCAAGATTCCTACCTACTCGATGGATTATGACAAGGATATCGACAAGGATATGATTGGGAAGGAATACTTGCCAGCTTGGGAAAAATTCGGTCTCTTTGGCTTGAAGTGTCATAACGACGAGCCGACGATTCGTGCTTACTCCATGGCTAATTATCCGGCTGAGGGTGATCGCATCATGTTGACGGTACGTATCGCTACGCCTCCGTTCAAGCCGAAACCTCAAGTTGGATTCCAAGACGTGATGCCGGGTATCGCATCCTCATATATCTTCACGTTGAAACCTGGCGACAAGGTTATCATGAGTGGTCCTTACGGAGATTTCCACCCGATTTTCGACTCCAAGCGTGAGATGATGTGGATCGGTGGAGGTGCCGGTATGGCTCCGTTGCGTGCGCAAATCATGCACATGATGAAGACGTTGCATACGACCGACCGGAAGATGTCGTACTTCTACGGCGCCCGTGCCTTGAACGAGGTATTCTATCTGAACGACTTCCTCGAATTGGAGAAAGAGTTCCCGAACTTCTCGTTCCATTTGGCGCTTGACCGTCCGGATCCAGCGGCCGACGCAGCGGGTGTTAAGTATACACCGGGATTCGTTCATCAAGTAATCTACAATACTTACCTGAAGGATCACGAGGCTCCGGAGGATATCGAGTACTACATGTGCGGTCCGGGCCCGATGTCGAAAGCCGTCGAAGGTATGCTGGATAGCTTGGGTGTACCGATGGAGATGCTGCATTTCGATAACTTTGGTGGGTAATAATGCCTTTACTTTTATAAAAAGGTCGCCTCGGGATAAACCGGGGCGGCCTTCTTTTGTTTGGGGCAAGGGAACGATGCGAAAGATGAACATTCTTTTATGAGATTCGAATTTTCCCAATCTATTTTTGCTGAATAAAACGATTCTCCGTAGCTTTAAGCCCGAATCTTAAAAGCATTATATGATGAGAAAAATGTTCATTAGCTTTTTTCTTTGTTCGCTATTTAACGTCATCGTGTCTGCTCAAGCATATTTGAATACGATTCTGGAACGTTTAGAGTGTATTCAGTCCGCCAGTTACATCGATCTGAAGGAGGCGTGGGAGCCGGGCGACACGGAGCCTGTCTATGCGACTCCGTTCTACATGGAAGAATATCGGAATCCGAGCGATACGGTGATCGGTTCGAGTTATTTATCTTGGGATTCCGTAGGTAAGAGACGTTTCGAGGGAGGTTATGATGGAACCGTAAGCGCGAGTATGTTTCATGAGGAGAAAGGTATTGTTATCGATGATTTCTCCATTCCGCGCGCTCCGTTTCGCTTGGTAAGCCCGCCTTTCTTTAATTATGCGGAAAGCATTATCCGTTACCTATTGGGAACGACCGATAGCCTGACCAAGGAAATCAAGGAGACAGAGGAGATTTATTATGTGAAAATGACCATTCACGAGGAGAACCAAATTGAGTTTTTCGGAAAGCCATGCCGCATCCCTACACCACCTTTTTATATGGAACCAACCTCTATCTATGAGCTTTGGGTAGACAAATTGACCGGACTTCCCTATAAAGTGAGACGGGAGATGTCGCATAGTATATCCACGAATACCGTCTCTGAGGTAAAGTTGAACGGATTGGATCCGGCCGCATTCAACCTCTATGACTGTTTCCCTACGGATTATGAGATACGAATGTATGGGCAAAAGAAAAGGTCTACATCCGCTTTGGAAGGGAAAAAGGCGCCCGACTGGCAATTGGCAGACACGACAGGGCGGTTGGTTTCCCTGTCTGGCTTACGGGGCAAAATCATTTTGCTTAACCTGACGGGAATCGGTTGCGGACCATGCCATGCGGCTATTCCGTTTCTTAATACGCTAAAAGGACGTTTCCCGAACGATTTGGATGTGGTCGCTATCGATACGTGGGGGCGGAAACAATCTTCCATACGCAATTATATCCGTCATAACGCTATACGGTATCTTTTTCTTGAGGGAACGCCGGACATCGCAAAAGCTTACCAAACCGGAGGAGCCGCACCTTATTTTTTCTTGCTGGATGAGAATCGTGTTGTACGAAAAATGTTTTTTGGTTATAAGGTAGGCGAAAGCGATAAAGAGATCATTCGTGCGATCGAGGCTTTGCTGCGTTAAGCCGGAATTGTGTGTAATATTTCGGATGTTTTTTAAATGACATGCAGCGTTTTTTATTCGTTCAACATCTATCCTCATGTAAATTGAAAAATAAATTTGATATGAAGCTTTTGATTTTGTCATTCTTTGTGATGTTGCTGGGATATTCATTGTTTTTTGATCAGGATGATGAGGTAAGACTTCATCAAATAGATGCCTTGTCGTCTGAGTTAAATTCCGTGACAAGTGAGAGTGCGGATACTCTTCTTTTCTATGCGAGCCAATCTTTTGATATGCCTACTAATTGATTGATAATTTCGGACGATATTTTTTTGATTTTTTTCGATAAAAAGTTAGATGTATTGTTTGTTCCTTTTAATAATATCACTACATTTGGAACCATATAACCTTATAATACATGAAAAATGGAATTGTCGATTATTTCTTATATAAGGAACATAGACTTTGTCGTGATAATGTGTATGTATTTTCTCTTCTTCTTATTTTCCGGAAAGAGGATTGCTTTCCGCAAGGAAAAGATAGGAGAATATCGGAAAGAGAATAACGATTTAGTGGAATTATTTTTATTACTCATACAAGGCATTTGGCCTGCGGAACGACTTTATATTCTCCCGGATGATAGTCCTCGGTTGGGCTGATATCGCCCCATCCATTCATACGAGATGTGGCGATGGAATGGGGATTTATTTCAAATCGGAAGAATCACTTTGGTCGAGGCTCATATATGATGGAATATCCGAGAGGAATTTGTAGGTGTTTTTCTTTTTGTCGATTTCACACCCATAATGATGAATGCCATTACTCACTAAAAGATATTTTACGTGTAAGGCCATATTGTAACGAGCGATTTGGTAAAATACTTCCTTCGTTATCGTTATGTGGGGGGCTTTGTATTCAATAATCATTAATGGATCCAAGTAAAGATCGTACACCACGGTGTCGCAGCGTTTGGTGGTGCCGTTTAAAGAGATGGATACCTCATTCGCTAATAGCTCCATGGGATAACCTTTTTCGGTAATAAGGTAATTTACAAAGTGCTGACGCACCCATTCCTCGGGCGTCAACGTTACATATTTATGCCGAAGCGCGTCCCAAATAAATGGTTTGCCCGCTTTCCGAATCACTTTCGCCGGATATTTTGGTAGATTTAATGAAAGCATTTGCTATATTTGTTCTGTTATTTCGTTTAGAACGATTCCCCAAAGGTAGTGATTTATGAAAACAAAACAAGAAATCGTAGAAAATTGGTTGCCCCGTTATACGGAACGGAAGCTGGAAGATTTCACCGAGCATATATTACTCACGAATTTCACCAAATATGTCGAGATCTTCGCAGGGCGTTTCAAGGTGCCGATCTTTGGACTGAAAAGCTCGATGCCCAACGCTTCAGCAGATGGCATTACGATTATCAATTTCGGTATGGGAAGTGCGAATGCGGCTACAATCATGGATTTGCTATCCGCCATCATGCCAAAAGCGGTTCTTTTCCTTGGAAAATGCGGTGGTTTGAGGAAGGCGAACGAATTGGGGGATTATTTGTTGCCAATCGCCGCGATTCGTGGTGAGGGTACGTCCGATGAGTATTTACCGCCCGAGGTACCATCGTTGCCTGCGTTTTCTATGCTTAGAGCTATCTCTTCCGCGATTCGGGATCGCGGGAAAGACTATTGGACGGGAACGATCTATACAACCAATCGAAGGGTCTGGGAATATGACAACGATTTTAAAGAGTATTTGCGAGCTACGCATGCCACAGGCATTGATATGGAAACCGCCACGCTTCTGACGGCTGGATTCGCGAATCACATACCGACAGGGGCTTTGTTGATGATATCGGACAAGCCCATGGAAGAAACGGGCGTGAAAACCGAAGAGAGCGACCGTGAGGTTACCCGGCGTTTTGCCGAGGAGCATGTCATGCTCGGTGTCGAGGCGCTCCGGCAAATTATTGATGAGAAAAAGACTATCCGGCATATCCGTTTCAGTTGGTAAATGATTCAAATTCGACATCATGGCGAAAAAAGAGATTACATTTGAAGAGATTGCTCGTGACATCAAGGCACGAAAGTTCCAACCCATTTATATGCTAATGGGTGAAGAGCCATTTTTTATCGATCAAGTTACGGATTTGCTTATTGAGAATGTATTGAGTGATTCCGAGCGCGATTTTAATCAAATCATCCTATATGGGGCTGACACGGACGCAATTTCGATTATCAATGCCGCACGTCGTTTCCCTATGATGTCTGATTACCAATTGGTTGTTGTTCGAGAAGCACAAATGGTACGCGATATTGAATTGTTGGCGAGTTATGCCAAGAAGCCATTAGCGTCAACGGTGCTGGTCCTCAATTACAAGTACAAAACCTTAGACCGTCGACGCTCGTTAGCCGCGGCGGTTGAGAAAAACGGGTTGATTTTTGAGTCGAAAAAAGTACCAGATTACAAGATGCCGGCATTTATCACTTCTTTGTTGCGTCAACGTTCCATAGAGATTGATCCCAAAGCCGCTCAAATGCTCTCTGATTTCCTTGGAAACGATTTAAATCGTCTCGTCAAGGAATTGGATAAGTTAGCGATTATCTTGGCTGAGACAGGCTCAAAACGCATTATACCGGAAATTGTCGAACGCAATATCGGGATTAGCAAGGAGTACAATAATTTCGAATTGCTCAAGGCGCTCGTGCAAAAAGATATTTTGAAAGCGAACCGGATCGCTCAATACTTTGAGAAGAACCCGAAAAACAATCCGATACAGATGACACTCTCCGTGCTTTTTAATTATTTCTCGAATTTGTTGATTTGCTATTACTCTAAAGATCGATCAGAAGCAGGGCTGATGACTACCTTGGGGTTGAGAGGGAATTATCAGGTGAAAGATTACCTGCTGGGAATGCGGAACCACTCCGCGATGAAGGTATTTAATTTGATTGGCGAGATTCGCTTGGCCGACGCACGATCGAAAGGCGTAGATAACACCTCTGCCTCTGATGCGGATATCCTAAAAGAACTCCTTTACAAGATATTGCATTAAAATCGTATTGAAAAGCGATTCTTTAAAAAGAGGGCTATTCTTTTTTTATACAGCGAATTACGTCGATTTTATCTCCGTGTGGCGAGTGTTTTTACCAACTTACCTACTCGCCCCCATAAAAAACCTTCAAATGCGTATTTAAACAATTCCTTTTTTCTACAATGACAAAAAGGGGTGAGGCTACTACTATTTTTATGTGATGAATCTGCCATATTGTCTGTTTCTTCTTTGCCATCAATATAGAAATTGCTAAATTGTAAACGATTTTAATCTGGTTACTTATGTAAATTTACCGTTTTTGTAATCAGGAAGTGTTGCATTTGCAGGTGATTACTATTGTTACTTCATATATGTAAATCGTAAACAGTGCGGATTGTAAATGTAAATAGTCAAAAAGGAATCGCTATTCGTATGCCTTTTAAGCTGTATATAATTATTGAAAAGCCAATAAGATAGAATATATTTTGTAATGTATTACATTAATGCGATTGAATTCCGCTGTTTACACAATGAAATAATGCTTCAAAAATAAATATTCCCGATTTTATTATATCTTATATACCAGTAAGATAGTTTGCGATATTTAAAGTGTCAATATAATTGGTTTCAAGTGATTCTAATAGCTGTTTACAATTATATTGTATCCATTTGTATTTGAAATATTGCATTTGTAAACGGAATAATTTAGAAACATAAATTGCGTGTTTCCAAAAAACGATTTATATTTGTATTCAGTTTATGCGATGTTGATTTACATCGATAAACGGACAAGATGGCAGTTTTTTGAATGAAATTTCGAAGAAGATGGACCTACGAGAACGTGTTATGACGATTATGGAGCATGAGGGAATGTCCTCAACCAAATTTGCGGACGAGATTGGTGTTCAGCGTCCAAAGATGTCGCATATCGTATCTGGGCGCAACAATCCTAGTTTGGATATCCTTCAAAAGATATTAGAGCGTTTCACGTATGTGAGCACGGATTGGCTATTGTTCGGCCGTGGAGAGATGAAGCGTGAGTCAGTTTCTTCGTCTCCCGTTATAGGCGCTGAGAAGGCAGAAAATGAGGCCGAGCCAGAGCGCGGTGCCAAAAATTGCGAGGAAACAGAGGATAAAATAGAGACAAAAGAAAACAAACCTACTGTAATAGAGCGGATTGTATATCAAGAAAGACCTCCTAAAGCCATTAGTCGAATTATGATTTTTTATGCGGACAATACTTTTGATACGTTTGTCCCTGAGAAAGGTAAAAAAGATTGATCGTACTCACTCTGTTTATCCGCTATATTCATGTATCTTTGCATTACTGAAACAGAGTTATAATAGTATGAAACAAATTTTAGACATGAAGGTTATCGCAAACGAGCGCCTTCATCCCAATTATTGCCTACTTAGATTGGCTTCGGAAAAAAGGCTTCCGGAAATATTTCCCGGACAATTCGTCGAGGTGCGGGTGGACAATTCCCCGACCACTTTCCTTCGTAGGCCGATATCGATTCATGATGTACACGAGGAACGGAATGAAATCGATTTATTGATTCAACTTGTAGGTGATGGTACCCGTAAGATCGCGGAGGCTTGTCCGGGTGATACCTTGAATATTCTTTTGCCCTTGGGAAACGGATTTACATTACCCTCTTCTCAAGAGAATCCAGATATGCGGCTTCTATTGGTAGGAGGAGGCGTCGGGTGCGCTCCGTTACTCTATTTAGGCGCACGGTTACGGGAAAATGGATTTAAGCCGTCTTTCCTAATCGGAGCTCGCTCAAAGAACGATTTGTTGCGATTGGACGCTTTCAGTCGTCTGGGCGAGATATTTATTACCACCGAAGATGGATCGGAGGGCGAGAAAGGTTACGTTACCAACCACTCTATTCTGTGCGGGAAGCCGTTCGATCGGATCTATACTTGTGGCCCTAAGCCTATGATGATGGCGGTAGCGCGTTATGCCGCTAAGCAAGGCGTGGATTGCGAGGTATCGCTGGAAAATCGGATGGCTTGCGGATTAGGGGCATGCCTGTGTTGTGTAGAGAAAGACCGTGAGGGTCATAATGTATGTGTATGTAAAGAAGGTCCTGTTTTTAATATAAATCAATTATCATGGCTGAGCTAAGTATTAATATAGGAAATTTACGATTGAAGAACCCGGTGATGACCGCTTCCGGAACGTTTGGATATGGAATTGAGTACGCCGATTTAATTGACATCGCTCGTTTAGGGGGCATTTGCGTGAAAGGTACCACGATACAGCCTCGCGAGGGCAATGATTACCCTCGTATGGCGGAAACACCATCCGGCATGTTGAACGCCGTGGGACTACAAAATAAGGGCGCCGACTATTTTGCCGAGCATATTTACCCTAAAATCAAGGATATTGATACGAATATGATTGTAAACGTAAGCGGATCCTCAATCGAGACTTATGCCGCTTGCGCTGAGCGAATCGCCACCTTGGAGCGAATTCCTGCGATAGAGTTGAATATCTCTTGCCCGAATGTAAAGCAAGGAGGTATGGCTTTTGGCGTTACCGCCCGTGGCGCGGCCGAGGTGGTGAAAGCCGTGCGGCGGGTTTATCCAAAGACTTTGATCGTGAAGCTTTCTCCAAACGTAACCGATATCACGGAGATCGCTAAGGCGGTTGAAGCGGAGGGTGCGGATGCGGTTTCGCTTATCAATACGATGTTGGGTATGGCGATCGACGCGGAGCGACGTGTACCATTATTATCTACGATAACCGGAGGGCTTTCCGGGCCTTGCGTGAAGCCCGTTGCCTTGCGTATGGTATGGCAAACCTATCATGCGGTGCGTATTCCGATTATCGGATTGGGAGGAATTTCTAATGGGCGAGACGCGGTAGAGTTTATGTTAGCGGGTGCCTCCGCTGTCCAAATCGGCACTTATAATTTTGTCGATCCGACTGTATCTATTCGAGTTATCGAGGAGTTGAACGCATATTGCGATCGCCACGGTTTCCAATCCGTGAAAGAGCTAACCGGAGCTTTGAAGGTCTGATTGGACTTTGGGAATATAGGAGTTATATATGTTGGTGGTTATACCAAAAGTTAATTGTAACATTAAAAATGCGGATCGTGAGAATAGTGCCTAAAAGAACGATTATAAAAATAAAGGCATTTTGCGTATTTATCCTTTTCCTGTTGTGTGTCGCTTGCGAGAGTGATGCGCCGAGACAAATAAGCGAAGAGGTGGATTATGCCGATAGCCGATGTTGGTTCGAAGCCGAGCGAATGACGATGGATAAGCCTGTCGACTTGTTTTATATAGTGCCTACTTGTGTGTGGGATTATACCGATAGCGTGGGGCAAGTACGACACCACATGGATATATTCGATCAAACGCAACGTGATTTAGTAGATCCTTCGATCCGTTTAGCGCAAAGTGTTTTATCCGATGGTTGCAATTTTTTCTCTCCGTATTACCGGCAAATCTCGATGGATAGCTGGCTGACATTGGATACGGCATTAATCGAGGAACGTTTCCAGTTGGCTTATCAAGATGTGGCGGATGCGTTTCATTATTATTTAACTCATTATAATCAAGGAAGGCCTTTTATTTTAGCCGGGCATAGCCAAGGAGCGAAAGCGGTAATCGAGCTTTTAAAAAGCGAGATAAATCCGGAAATTTATCAGCGGTTGGTCGCTTCTTATGCGATTGGATATTCGATTACGCAAGAGGAAATCGATCATAATCCTTATCTACGGATTGCCCATGATTCGATAGATGTCGGGGTGCTTATCGGGTTCAATAGCGTGACTAAAGCTGAGGCTGTTTCTCCTCTTTTCAAAGAGAATATCGTATGTATTAATCCCGTGAATTGGAGAACGGACGCTACACCTGGAATTTCTTATCAAGGCTTTACGGCCACTATTGATCCTTCTATTCATACGATTATTGTTGAAGGGATCGATGAGGATAAATATTATATCCCGAGTGTAGATACCCTTTTACCTAAAGGGAATTTGCACGTACAAGAGTTCAACTTGTATAATGAGGATTTGCGGAGAAATGTGTCGCGACGCATACAGGCTTTTCAAGAAAAATGAGATAATTCTTCTATACTGGTTAATTAATTAGATCTGGAAATTTTCTTTAGAGGAAAAGGTTATATATGAATTATTGCGAGAAAATACATTATAGGATACGAAGTGCCCATCCGGCGGAATTTCCCCAAATGGTGGATGATTTGCTATCTCAATTATCCGCTGGGGAAACGATTCTTCGCTTGTCTTTTTTCGGAACACCTTCTTCCAATAAGGAATACGCGAGTCATCGGGCTTTGTTGCAAGCGAGAGTACGTCGTTTGTTTGGCGATCGCGAGCCTGCGTTGAGCTATGTGTCCCAACCGCCATTGAATGTTCCTTTGGTTATGGAGGTTCATAGTTATACGCCAGAGGCGGATGATAGGATCGCGTTTAAGCATTATCGGCAAATACCCTATGTTTTATTGGAGAATCGGTTGGGGCGTTTTCTGTTCGCGGGAGCCTTTCAAGGCGATGTATTCACTCCCGGGATAGAGCGGCAATCTATTGATTCTTTCCTGTTGCTGGAAGGTCTTTTAAGGCAGGAAGGATTCCCTTGGGATAGTGTCGTTCGTCAATGGAATTATATAGAGCGAATTACCGCTTTCGATGGATCGGACCAGCATTATCAGATGTTTAATAATGTGCGGTCTGAATTTTATGGAAAGGCGGAGTGGACGAATGGTTTTCCGGCCGCGACAGGTATTGGGGCGAGCTTTGGAGGTGTCTTGATAGATGTCGATGCCGCCATGTTTACGTCACCAGACGCTTTTGCCACGCCTATCGACAATAAATTGCAAGTCGCGGCGCATGCTTATTCGGAGCGTGTGCTGGAAAGCGTTCGGCAAAAACGAGCTACGCCTAAGTTTGAGCGGGCGAAAAGTATGACATTCCAAGATCGTCGCCTCATTTATATTTCCGGTACGGCCGCGATCCGGGGAGAGGAAAGTTTGAAAGGAGTGGGCTTGGAACGGCAATTGCGGGTTACGATGGAGAACATTGCGGAGTTGATTGGTGATGCCCGATTAAAGGCCTTGCGGGTTTATTTGAAAAATGAATCCGATTATCCGGAGGCGGAGCGTCTGATGAATATATATGCGTTGGATATTCCGATCGCCTATATGTGGGCGGATGTGTGCCGAGACGAGTTATTGATCGAGATCGAGGGAATAGCCATCCGGTAAAAATCATGAATCTATGTGGATCGGCTACGATTATTTATATAAATAGCGAAAATGAGAATTATAGAAAAATATCTCTCGTCTTTTGTGACGACAATTATACTACTGCTTCTCTATATCGTAGGATTAGCGCTCGCTACCTTTATAGAGAAGTATCAAGGGAGTGTTGCCGCAAGGGTGATGATTTATCATTCCCCGATATTCTTTTTCTTGCAATTCTTATTGGTCGTTAATTTTGGAATGATCGCCTGGAAGCGCCGTTTGATGAAGAGGCGCAGGTTAGGATTGGCGCTCACTCATGCCGCGTTTATCATTATTTTGTTAGGCGCTTTGGTGTCCCATCTTTTTGGCGAGGAGGGAACTCTTCACCTTCGGGAAGGCGAGCGCGGCGATCGTATCGTGATTCAAACCGCGGGTCATGCTACCTATCATACGCTTCCTTTTACCGTAGAGCTTATCCGGTTTACCTTGACACGCTATCCAGGGTCGGCCAGCCCTTCCTCGTACGAGAGCGAGTTGTTGGTACATGTGGATGGTGAGACTCGTCGGGCCCGTGTTTATATGAATAATGTGCTGGATGTAAAGGGGTATCGTTTCTTTCAAGCGTCCTATGATCCGGATGAACGCGGGACGATTCTTTCCGTGAATCGCGATGTCGCGGGGCGGAACATCACTTATACGGGTTATCTGATGCTTGGCATAGGGTTGGTTTGCACGTTGCTGGGGAAAAATTCCCGCTTCGGGCAATTGAGGCGTCGTTTAAAGGAAGCGTATGGATCCGCTCGGCTAATGCTTCTATCTTTTTTCCTATTGATTCCGGCTATGAGCGCCCTCGCACGGGAAAAGGATGGAAGTTCCGGGGCGCGTATGCGCGAGGTCGTGCTGAGTAACGTCGTAAGTCCCGAGCATGCCGCGAGGTTCGGCTCCCTTCCGGTCCAATCTCCGAATGGGCGGATGTCGCCCATAAACACATTCTCGTCCGAGGTGTTGCGGAAATTGCACAAATCAGATCGATATGGCTCGTTGAATTCCGACCAATTTTTGTTGAGCTTATTGGCCTTGCCGGAGATGTGGGTGCGTGTGCCCTTGATTGCCATCTCGAATAAGGAGCTGGCCGCTTACTACGATTTAGGAGAGGAAGAATGCGCTTATATCGAGTTTTTTGATCGGGACGGGCGTTATAAGTTGCAAGCCGGGTTGGAGGAGGCCTACAATAAGATGCCGGTAGAGCGTACTCGTTTCGATAAGGATTTGATAAAGCTGGACGAGCAAGTGAATATCTTCCATTTATTGATTAACTATCAAATGTTGAATATCTTTCCGAAAGAGGACGATCCGAATCATAAATGGTACGCGCCGGGCGATGATTTGTCCGTATTTACGGGCAAGGATTCCTTGTTCGTATCCCGGATTATGGGATGGTACTTGTCGGAAGTACAAGCCGGATTGAAAAGCGGGGATTGGAGCCAGGCGGATGAGGTCGTAAACATGATCGCCACTTATCAACAAGCGAGGAACAAAAGTCTGGATATCCATCCGGAAAAAATGCGGGCGGAGATTCAATATAATCGGTTGGATGTGTTCCGCCAATGCAAGAAGGGCTATCTGGTTCTCGGAGGATTGTTGCTGATTGCCGCTTTTATCTCCTTGTTCAAGCGAGCGCGATGGATCGCCTACGCGAAAGGAATATTGGGCGTAGGTATACTCGCGGTTTTCCTATTCCATATGTATGGTATGGGGATGCGTTGGTATATAGCCGGTTATGCCCCTTGGAGCAATTCTTACGAGACGATGGTCTACGTGGCGTGGGCCACGGTATGCGCGGGAGGGTTGTTCGCCCGGAAAAGTATGCTTACGTTAGCCTTGGCCACGTTGTTCGGTGGAATCATCTTGTTTGTATCAGGGTTGAATTGGATGGATCCGCAGATCAATCCTTTAGTCCCGGTATTGAAATCCCCGTGGCTGATGTTCCATGTAGCGGTTATCGTGGGAGCGTATGGATTCTTTGGAATCAGTTGCTTGATAGGCTTAAGTAATCTGGCCATGATGTGTATTCAAGGGAAGAGCGATAAGGGAATCGTGCGCGAACATGTGCGGGCATTGAGTATCGTAAACGAGATGTCCCTCTGGATTGGATTGGCCTTGATGACGATTGGTACCTTTTTGGGGGCTATCTGGGCAAACGAGTCATGGGGACGCTATTGGGGATGGGATCCGAAGGAGACATGGGCATTGATTACCATGGTGGTTTATGCGCTGGTCACGCACTTGCATCTGATTCCCGGATGCAGGAAAGACCCTTGGCTTTTTAATTTCGCTTCCGTTGTGGCGTTCTATTCGGTGTTGATGACATTCTTCGGTGTAAATTATTTTTTGAGCGGAATGCATTCTTATGGGCAAAACGATGCGATTAACGGAATATTTGTCTATCTTTATCTCTCGATTGGAGTCGTGTCGTTAATCGGGGCGTTCGCTTATCGTAAAAGGGGCTATTTTCATTCGAATGAAACTAAGTTTTCCCTCGAATGAAACTATGTTTTCTTTCGGAAGAAACTAAATTTTCTCTCGAATGCAATGAGAGAGCTTTGTTTAATAATAATAATGTAAAGGTATGAGGACATTTAATCATGTAGGTATTGTTACTACGGAGAAGAAAGAGGGAGCGGTTCTAAACGAGGATTTGGGTGTATGGTTGACGGATTACAACAAGAGTCCGAACCGGATAGAGTTCTTGCGTTTCGAGCCGAACACTTGTTTGCCCGAGTTGGTGCGTAAGAATGGACATATCGCTTATACGGTGCCCGATATGCAGGCGGAGTTGGAGGGGAAGAAAGTTATTTTTGGCCCGGCCGTTTGTGACGAGCACCTGACAATCGCTTTCATCGAGGAGGAAGGGATCGCTATCGAGATCATGACAATCAAGTAATATATTCATTTATAAAAATCTAATGCCATGGCAAGTTTATCGAATTTAAAAGAGAGTCCGGGTAAGTGTGTAGAAAATTCCGTCTTCCACGTGAAAGGAGCCAGGAGTTTATCGTGGGGCATGAAAGATCGTTTGTCCCGTATTTTTAACCCGCGGACGGGTAAGACGGTCATGTTAGCTTTCGACCATGGTTTTATCATGGGACCGACTTCCGGTTTGGAACGTATCGATTTGAGCATCGTACCTTTGATTCCTTATGCGGATTGCCTGATGTGCACCCGCGGTATCTTACGTACCACGATTCCCGCGAACTCGACGAAACCGATCTGTCTCCGAGCGGACACCGGGACTTCTATTTTAACAGACTTGAACGACAACGTGCCAATCGATATCGAGGAAGCGATTCGCCTGAATGCGTCCGCGTTAGCCGTGATGGTGGCTATCGGCGATGAGGCGCACGAGGCGAGAACCGTAGCGAATCTTTCCCGGATTGTCGATTGGGCGAACCGCTACGATATTCCGGTCTTGGGCGTGACCTCCATCGGAAAGCAGGTGGCGCGCGATGCCCGTTATTTCGGATTGGCCTCCCGTATTTGCGCCGAGAACGGAGCGAATATTGTCAAGACCTTCTATTGCGAGGGATTTGAGAAGGTGGTTGCGGCTTGTCCGGTTCCCGTGGTAATCGCCGGAGGGAAGAAATTACCGGAGAAGGAAGCCCTTGAGATTTGCTACAACGCTATCAATGATGGCGCGGCCGGCGTGGATATGGGGCGTAACGTATTCCAGAGTTCCTCGCCCGTGGCCATGATCCAGGCCGTTCACGCGGTTGTACACCAAGGACTCACGCCAAAAGAAGGATTCGAGATGTTTCGCGAGTTGGCGGGAGGAAAATAGAGGAAAACGCTGAAATCACTTTCGTGAAAGTGATTGAAATATCAACAAATGTTATATATTTGCATGCTTAAAATCTAATAAGAATTCAAAATGGAAGAGAAAAACACAAATGCCGCTAAACGCAAGAGCCCCGTGACATGGGTGCCGAGTGTGTATTTCGCCATGGGACTGCCCTTCGTGGTGCTGAACATGGTGGTCGTATTAATGTTTAAAGGAATGGAGATTTCCGATGCGCAAATCGCGCTTTGGACGTCGGTCATCATGCTGCCTTGGACGCTCAAGCCTTTATGGAGCCCATTCCTTGAGATGTACCGGACGAAGAAATTCTTTGTCGTATTGACACAGATTCTCTCGGGCTGTTTGTTCGGTTTGGTGGCGTTGGCGTTGAATCTTTCGCATTTCTTCGCCTTGTCGATCGCGTTATTGGGTATCATCGCGCTGAGCGGGGCGACACATGACGTCGCGACCGATGGCGTGTATATGAACGAGCTATCTCCGGAGGAGCAAGCGAAATACATCGGTTGGCAAGGCGCGTTTTACAACCTGGCGAAGATCGTGGCTACAGGTGGACTGGTCTATTTAGCGGGGTCCATGATGAACTATTTCACCGGGGCGGGACTGGAGAAAGAAGCCGTTGTTTATGCATGGATGATTGTCATGATCCTATGCGGGGTTATCATGCTTGCGCTGGGATTCTACCATATTAAGATGTTGCCTTCCGGCGGGAAGGCCGCCGAGAAGGGACGTTCTCTCAAGGAGAGCTTGCGCGAGTTATGGCTTGTGTTTGGCGAGTTCTTCACGAAGAAACATATCGTATGGTACATTTGCTTCATCATCTTGTACCGCTTCGCCGAGGGATTCGTGATCAAGATAGTTCCCTTATTCCTGAAGGCGCCCGTATCCGAGCAAGGGTTAGGGCTTACGGAGCAGGAGATCGGTTTGTATTATGGTACCTTTGGAGCCGCGGCGTTCGTATTGGGGTCGTTGTTAGGAGGTTATTATATATCGGCACGGGGCTTGCGGAAAGTATTGTTCTCGCTTTGTTGCTGTTTCAACATACCGTTTTTGGTATATACGTTCCTCGCTTGCGTACAGCCGGATAACGGTTTCGTGATCGCCTCGGCGATCGTATTCGAATATTTCGGATATGGTTTTGGATTCGTGGGGTTGACACTCTTCATGATGCAACAAGTAGCTCCCGGGAAGCACCAGATGGCGCATTATGCGTTCGCTTCCGGAATCATGAATTTGGGCGTGATGCTTCCGGGTATGATCAGCGGGTTCGTGAGTGATTGGTTAGGTTATAAATATTTCTTTATCGTAACGTTGATCGCGATGATTCCATCGTTCTTGGTGGCTTATTTTGTTCCGTTCACGTATGATGATAAAGGGAATAAATTAGAGTAGTAACATTTATTGAGGATTATTTGGTTATGGACAATTTGAGAATCGTAGGCGCTCCGCTCCCCGATATGCCATGGGAGGATCGCCCGGAGGGTAGTAAGGAAGTCGTGTGGAGGTATTCGAAGAATCCGGTTATTCCCCGGAATATCTTGCCTACCTCGAATAGCGTGTTCAATAGCGCGATCGTACCTTTCAAAGGAGGCTATGCGGGTGTGTTCCGTTGCGATGATACGAATCGCCGGATGCGTTTGCATGTGGGTTTTAGCGCGGACGGTATACATTGGAATATATCAGAGAAGAAATTGGAGTTCGAGTGCGAGGATAAGGAGATCGGGCAATTCGTATACGCTTACGATCCCCGCGTCTGCTTTATCGAGGATCGTTATTATGTGACTTGGTGTAATGGTTACCACGGGCCGACGATAGGCGTGGCGTATACATTCGATTTCGAGACATTCCATCAGGTAGAGAACGCTTTCTTGCCGTTCAACCGGAATGGCGTGCTTTTCCCGCGGAAGATCAATGGTCGTTTCGCTATGTTGAGCCGCCCGAGCGACAACGGGCATACGGCGTTCGGCGATATATTTTATAGCGAGTCTCCCGACTTGTGCTTTTGGGGTAAGCATCGCCACGTGATGTCGCCCGCGGCGTTCGAGGAAAGCGCTTGGCAATGTATGAAAGTAGGAGCGGGGCCGATCCCTATCGAGACCTCGGAGGGCTGGTTGCTGCTTTATCATGGCGTGCTTCGCTCGTGCAACGGGTATGTGTATAGCTTCGGCTCGGCCATCCTGGATTTGGAGCAGCCTTGGAAGGTCAAGTTCCGTTCCGGCCCTTATTTATTGGCCCCGCAAACGAGCTATGAATGTATGGGCGACGTGCCAAACGTAGCTTTCCCTTGTGCCGCCTTGCACGATCCGGAAACGAAACGGATCGCTATCTATTACGGTTGCGCGGATACGGTGACGGGGTTGGCGTTTGGCTATATCGATGAGATATTGGACTTTACGAAACGGACTTCGATTATCTGATTTCGAGAAGGCATGACAAAGATACAGCGTTTTTTAGCGGAGCTTCCGGAGGATAAGAAGGTGTTATTTCAACCGGTCTTTGGCGATGTAGACCGTTTCTACGAGGTGGTCTACCTCATCGCCAAGAACGAGCATTACACCGATTTGGAGAAACCCGATCGTTACGAGGACCGGCTACAAGTCATTCGCCATATGCGTAAGCGGGTGGAGGACTTACTGGACACGTTCGGCTTGGAAGGCAAGGAAATCGTGGCGGATATCTTTAGCGATTATTTCGAGGACTACGTCAATTATAAAGAGATGGGAGTAAACCTCACGAACGAGGAATTTATCGCTATCCTCCGGAAGATCTGAGTCGCGATGGAGAGGTAATGGATGAAGGGACAGAGCGGGCATATTACCATCAAGGTGATACTTGGTTATATCATGCTGATTGTTATCGCCTTCTATTCCGTAGCGTATATCTATAATATAGTAGAAATCGTGGCGGAGGAGGACGAACCCGACCATCAGGCTCGCCAAAAAGTGTACCTGATTACCAACACCCTCTCCTTGCTGTACGAAAGCGAGGCGCTGGGGCAATTGGTGGGGATGCCGAGCGATGAGTTCCGGCATTTTAACCGTACGCTTAACAAAGCGATCGATAATCTCGATTCGTTGCGAACGTTAGTGACCGATTCCCTGCAACTTCTGAAGATCGATACGATCAATATGTTGCTGGAACGTAAGCGTTGGAATACCCATCGTTTGCATGAGACATGGCAGGAAGTGAGTTCCGAGCGCTTGTACACGGAGAGCATCGAGCGAGTGATCGCCGTACGCGATACCGTAGTGAAGGAGGTACAAATAATACAACAGCACGTGGAAGTCCAGCAAGACACGTTGGTCGTTCCTCGGAAAAAGCAAGGCTTTTTCAAGCGGTTGGCCGAGGTCTTCTCGCCCAGCGAGGAGCAAGACACGAGCATTGTCGTGAATACAACGCATGAAATAGTCACGGATACGCTTGTCAACGCCTATAACCCGACCGACACTATCGCCAGCGTTTTGCGAAGTATCCAGGATAGTGTCGCTGGGCAACGGCAACAATTGATGGATCAGCTCATTCAGAGGGCCACGAATTTGCGCTATAACAACAGTATCATTACCCGGGAGATCAATCAAATACTTCGGAATATCGAGGAAGAGGAGGTGGAGACCTCTTTAGAGCGGGTTTATAAAAAACAAGAGTTGCTGAAAGATACATCCCGTTTGATTTCCTACATAGCCATCGCCTCTGTAATTATAGCTTTTCTTTTCCTTTTCTTTATCTCACGCGATATATCGAGGAGCAAGTACTACCGGATGCAATTGGAAAAAGCCAAGCAAGTGGCCGAACGCCTGTTGCATAGCCGCGAGAAATTGATGTTGACGATCAGCCATGACATACGGGCTCCGCTTTCCTCCATCATCGGATACATCGAGTTACTCCTGCGACGCCATCCAGATGAGCGTCAACGTTACTATTTGGAAAATATGAAAGGCTCTTCCGATCATATCCTTTCTTTGGTAAACGACTTGTTGGATTTCCAGCGCCTGGAGTCAGGGAAGATGGAAATACATAGTGTCCCATTTAGGGTGCAGGCCTTGTTCGACGAGATTTATACCAGCTTTAAGCCTATCGCGGAGGGGAAAGGACTTCAATTCGTGTTGAATCTGAAGCCGGAACGTACAGATTTGCTCTACCTTGGTGATCCCATCCGGATCCGGCAAATTGTAGGGAACCTTTTGTCCAACGCGATTAAGTTTACCGACAAAGGGCGTGTCGTATTGTTGGTTGCCGTGCGTGAGGAATCGACTGGCGGGCGAAGTTTGTCGGTTGTTGTGAGCGACTCCGGTCCTGGTATTCCTGAGGACGAACGTGAGCGGGTGTTCGGCGAGTTTACTCGCCTCTCCGGAGCGGAGGAGGCAGAAGGATTCGGCTTGGGATTATCCATCACCCGTAAACTCATCTCCCTGATGGGTGGAACACTTTCCCTTGAGAGTGTATACGGAAAGGGGAGTGATTTCTCGATTCTTCTACCGCTCCCCGTGGCCGAGAACCAGACGTTGCCGGATGAAGGAGAGACGAAGAAATCTCCCGCGAACGTAGCACCTTCCTTCGAGGGGCAGGACGTGTATTGTCTCTTAGTGGATGACGATCCTTTACAACTAGCTCTTACCGAGGAGCTTTTGAAGCAAAGCCACGTGCGAGTAGTAGGCTGCACGAATCCACATCAGGTGCTCGATTTGCTGAAAGGCAAGGCGTTCAACGCCATTATCACGGATATACAAATGCCTGCGATGGATGGCTATCATCTATTGCGGCAAATCCGGACATCGGGCATACCCAATGCGGACACAATTCCCGTGATTGCCCTTTCCGCCAGTGTGGCCAAGGATCATGAACATTATTTGAAAGCTGGATTTACGGCTTTTTTGAATAAGCCTTTTACGGCTGCTCAGTTAATCTCTTTGCTGAACGACTTATTGGCCTTACGTTTAGAGGTTAGAAATGAATTGAACTTGGCGTCACTTACCGCTTTTGCGGGCGAGGATCCGGAGGCATCAGCCTCGATTTTAAAAACCTTCTCGGAAGAAACCCGGAAAAGTATCTTGTCGCTCCAAGAAGCCTGTTCCACCAACGACCGCACGGAGGTTTCTAAGCTATCCCATAAGCTAATACCTCTTTTCTCTATGCTAGGAGCGAATACGTTGGTACAACATTTGCGAATCTTGGAGAAAAACGACGAGGAGTTGACCGATATGGGTTGGCGACGTCTCTTGCAGGAAGTGATCGAGCAAGCGCTTGCTATCGTAAGAGATGTGGAGTCGGGCCTCGATTCATCTCCAAGAATTTGAATCATGTAGAGTGATATACGTAGAATAAATCCACATTGTGTGGTATTTATTCCACATTCTATGGTAAAAACGCACACATATTTCCCCTGAAAAAAGCAGAAAAAGCGTGCTCTGAAAAGCATTTTGTCGTTATCTTTTGACTTATACTAAGCTTGGTACAATATTTGTCTTTACGTATGTGCAATACGGAATATGCACGTTTCTACATTTAATCGTTTTAGTAATACTCGCCATTTCTTAATGAAGGCGATAGATAGGCACAGAGGCATGTTATACTTGATTGAGGAATTGGTGTGCTTCAGTGCTTATCTTTGTTTCTTAAATTACAATTAAACATAATCCTGATTATAAATATCAGATTTAAGTGTCCTCAATAAGATTCGATAATAACTTTTCGAAGCATTTGTAAAGCGTTGTCTGTTGATAGCCGAATATTTTCAGCCCGGTTATTCGTTCCGAATTGAAAACACTTGGATAGTACTTTATTCGTATTTTTACACACTGCCGCAATCCAAACCATTCCTATTGGTTTATATGGTGTTCCACCACCTGGTCCGGCGATTCCTGAAGTCGCTACGGCACAATCGCATCCTAATAGTTTTATGACTCCCAAGGCCATTTGCTCTACAACAGGCTGGCTAACGGCCCCATATGCATCCAAATCCGATTCAGACACTCCTAACACTTTATGTTTTATTTCATTGCAGTAAGCGACTACACTTCCTTTGAAATATACGGAACTTCCTGCGACCGAGGTAATTCGACTTGCGATAGTACCACCCGTACAACTCTCGGCGGTTCCCATTGTCAGATGCTTTGCGGTCAATTCTTCCCCTATGATTTCCTCTAAGTTCATTTTTGTTTATTTCTTCTGATATTTTTAGATCGTAACACGCGAGAATGGAGCTGCGTCCATTGGACAAAAATCCTGATCTCTGTATTTATAATATCCGGTAATGGCGACCATTGCGGCATTGTCGGTAGTAAACGAGAATTTTGGAATGTGTACTTTCCAACCGTATCGGCGGGCATGGTCGAGAAATGCGTCACGTAAGCCGGAATTGGCAGAGACCCCGCCAGCAACGGCTACTTCTTTGATTCCTAAATCTTTCGATGCTTTACGTAGCTTATTCATTAAGATATCGATTACGGTAGCCTGTAAGGAAGCGCACAAATCACGTTTATTTTTTTCGATGAAATCCGGATCTTCCTTCAAACGATCGCGTAACGTGTACAAAAACGAGGTTTTCAATCCGCTAAAACTATAATCATATCCCGCAATATGTGGTTTACTAAAGGTAAAGGCTTTCGAATTCCCTTCGTTGGCGAGACGATTTACAACGGGTCCTCCTGGATAGCCCAATCCCATCACCTTGGCACACTTATCAAACGCTTCGCCTGCGGCATCATCAATGGTTTGTCCGATTACCTCCATATTATTGTAAGCGTTTACTTTGATTATCTGTGAATTTCCACCAGATACCAATAAGCATAGGAATGGAAATAAGGGTGCGTGTTCATCATCAGGGCTTTCTTTGATAAAGTGGGCCAAAACATGCGCTTGTAAGTGGTTTACTTCGATCATCGGGACTTTCAATGACGCGGCTAATCCTTTTGCGAACGAAGTCCCAACTAATAAAGATCCCAACAATCCTGGCCCGCGGGTGAATGCGATCGCATTCAACTCTGATTTTTTGATTCCGGCACGTTTGATTGCTTCTGATACGACAGGAACGATATTCTGTTGATGCGCTCTCGAGGCTAACTCGGGCACTACGCCTCCATACGCCTCATGAACTGCTTGGCTGGCGATAACATTGGAGAGCATTACACCGTCTTGAATAACCGAGGCGGATGTATCGTCGCATGACGACTCAATTCCTAATATTGTTATAGGCATATCTTCTTTTTTTCCGCGAATTAACGAAATCTATCGCGATATTATCGTAGATTCGCGATTAAATAAATCGAAAAGATATCAGAGGACTCAAATACATAATCGTTACCTTTCTTGCGTTATTCTGGATATTCTATGCGCTACCGGGATTGTTGCTAAGGATTCCTTACGTGCAAACCAAAGTTTCGGAAGTAGCCACAGCTCAATTATCCAGCCATTTAGGTGTGCCCGTACGGATCGGCAATGTAGATGTCGAATGGTTTAACAAACTTGTCTTGCAAGATCTTTACTTGGAGGATCAAGAAGGACATGTACTGTTCGAAGCGAATCATGTGGCTGCGGGATTCGAGATCATGCCCTTGTTCGAGAAGAAATTTGTATTCACAACTGTCCGCTTGTTTGGTTTTTCTCTGAATTTACGAAAAAGTGCGCCTGATAGCCCTTTGAACTTGCGGTTCGTTATAGATGCGTTCGCACGGAAGGATACGGTGAGGCGGAAGAAAGAGATCGACCTTCGTTTTAATACCGTGCTGATTCGGCGTGGACATTTCAGCTATCATGTAGATAGCGAAAAGACGACCCCCGGCAAGTTTAATGCCAAGCATATTGATATTAAGAACTTGAGCGCGAAAATATCGTTGAAAGCATTCAATAAGGATAGCGTGAATGCCCAGGTGAAGCGTTTGAGTTTCGAAGAGGAATCGGGCTTTTCCTTAGAAAAGTTATCGCTTAGCGTGATAAGTAACCGCGATAGCGCTTTTATCCGGGATTTCGAGATTCGTTTGCCACATACGGATCTTCGTATCGGTCAAGTGCATGTCGATTTGAGCCCGGTGGATAGCCTGCCGGACCTTTTGACCGATGCTCCGATTCATTTGGACATAGATCCATCGCATGTCTGTTTGAAAGATCTATCGTCTTTCGTGCCGGCTTTTCGAAATTTCGTGGATACGGTTGAGTTCTCGGCAGAAACCAACGGATATATCAATAATTTTGCGACGGAGCGTTTAACCCTCAAATACAGCGATAAGATGTTGTTCGTCGGCCGGATGGAATTGAAGAATATCATTCATCCGCAAGAGGCTTATCTGTTTGGCAAGGTCGACAAGCTTTATCTTTCTACCGAGGGCATATCCGATTTGGCTCGCAATTTCAACGATCACCCTGTTCGCTTGCCGGAGCCAATCGTACGTTTGGGTACGGTCAATTTTACGGGAGAGATTTCTGGTTTCTTTGACAACCTGGTTGCTTTCGGGCGCCTCTCCTCCTCTATCGGTTCCTTACAAACAGATTTGATATTCGGGCGAGACAAGGCAAGGAACATAGCCGCCTATCTGCGAGGGCGCATTGCTTCCAATCAGCTGCGAATCCATGAACTTTTCGAGGAAGGAAATCCGTGGGGCGGAGCACGTTTCGATATCCGTATCGATGCCCAGCGCCCCATAAACGGGACTTTCGCTGGCAACATCCATGCGCATGTGAACGAGTTCGATTATAAATCCTATCAATACAAGGATATCGATCTTTCCGGTAATTTCAAGAAAAATAGTTTCGATGGTACTATTCAAATAAATGATCCTAACGGTAATTTGTACGCTCAAGGTCTTTTCCAGCATAAAGGGAAAAATTCTTTATTTAACTTCACGGCGAAGCTCGATCATTTTCGTCCGGACCAGCTACATCTGACAGACAAATACGAGCGGCCGGATATCTCGCTGGCTCTGAACGCCGATTTTACAGGCAACAACATCGACAACTTGGAAGGCTCCATCCGGTTGGATAGTCTCTCCTTCAATACCGCCCCCGATAGTTTCTTCCTCGAACGTTTGGAGGTTATGGCCTCCGGACATAGCCTCGACCGGCAGTTAACGATCCACTCCGACATTTTGCATGGCGAGGTGACGGGCGCCTATTCTTTCCAGACATTGGCGCATAGCCTGATGAATACGTTCGAGGAATATGTGCCTGCTTTGGCGCATACCGCAAGGAAACGACCAGTAACGAAAGAGAACAATTTTGCGCTCCTATTAACGATCGAGAATACGGAAGCGCTCTCCTCCACCTTGAAGCTGCCTTTTACGATGATACAGCCGGGGCGTGTCACGGGGCATTACAATAATATATATGACAAATTCCGTATCGAGGCGTGGCTTCCGAAATTTCGGTTAGGAAAATCTACCTTCGAATCGGGTTATTTAGTATGCGATAATCCGGACGACAAAGCGAATTTGCGGTTGAAAGCCGTTCATTACAATCGGAAAGGGTTACGCAACTACCTCGATTTAAAGGCGGATGCGAAAGACAACTTGGTAAATACGGCGATTGGATGGGCTACGAACAAAGAGCGTCTTTTTAAAGCTGACATTACCGCTGCTACTCGTTTTATCGAGGAAGAGGAGGAAAAAGGCACTCGTTTGCGTACGGAAATAACGTTGAACGAGAGCCCGCTTATCATCAACGATACGACTTGGCGAATAAGCCCCGCTAATATTACGGTGCGCGACGAGAAAATCGACATCCGTCATTTCCGGGTGGAGCATGAGGGGCAATACCTCACGATGGATGGCTTGATTTCCCGCGATCCTGTGGATAGCTTGCTGGTTGATTTGCGGCAGATAGAGTTGAGTTATGTGTTCGACATATTGAATATCCCCGTGCTCCAGTTCGGGGGGAAGGCAACGGGGCGATTCTATGTGAACGACTTATATAATAGCCGTCGGCTGAATACAAATTTGGAGATACAGGATTTCTCGTTCAACGATGTTACGTTCGGTCGTCTGAACCTTTTCAGTTCATGGGACGACGAGCAAAAAGGAATCCTTATGCGAGGTAATATCTATAAGAATGATAGTACTTGGACTTATGTGGATGGCTACGTCTTCCCTGTTGGACCGAAGGCGGGTCTCTCGCTTTACTTCGACGCGAACGACATCGACTTGGCTTTTTTGCGCCCCTTCGTAGACAAGGTAGTGAAGGACCTGAGTGGACGTGGCTTCGGCAGCGTACATCTCCATGGGCCTTTCAAGCAGTTGACGGTGGAAGGAGATGCGTTCGTCGCGAATGGAAGCCTGGGTGTCGATTATTTGGATACCTATTATACATTCTCCGACTCCGTGCATTTGGATGCTACCTCTGTCAAGTTGCGGAATGTCACGCTACGGGATAAATTCGGAAATACTGGCAACGTCAACCTGACGTTCAATCACCGGCATTTCAAGGATTATAGCTTCTTGGTCGACCTCCAAGGGCAAAATATGCTCATGTACAACGCGAGCCAAAAGAAGAACCCGCTGATTTATGGCACCGTATTTGCCAGCGGTACCGCTCGTATCCAAGGAAATGGGCGTTTGGTCGATTTTGATATCAACCTGCAGAGCGAGCCGAACACCTCCGTTTACTTGGATTTTATCAACAATAACCGGGCAGGCGACTATGACTTTATCACTTTCGTGGATAAGAGCAAACTCTCGCCTACCAGCGATTCGACCGCTATTACCCCGATTGATTTGGCCAATAATCCGGAAGAGGGCGCCGAGTTGCGGATGAACTTTATGTTAGACATTACGCCCGACGCGAATATCGAATTGATTATGGATCCAGTGGCGGGCGACCGTATCAAGGGGAATGCCAGCGGAAGCCTGCAAATCCAATACGGGACGAGTAGCGATCTTCGGATGTATGGCGACGTGAACATTGTGGAAGGGAACTATAATTTCAGTCTCCAGCAAATCATACGTAAGGATTTTAAGATACGGGACGGCAGTACGATCAGTTTCCAAGGCGACCCTTTCAACGCGAATATGCATATCGACGCGATCTATAACCTGACCGCAAACATCGGCGACTTGGATCAAAGCCTTGCGAATGAGAGCGTGCGGGCCAGCGTGCCGGTGAATTGCGTATTGAACCTGGACGGCCCGCTGCGCGCCCCGACTTTTTCGTTCGACTTGGAGTTCCCTAATTCCAATGAGGAGCTGGAGCGGCAAGTGCGCGCTTTCGTGGATACCGAGGATATGATGACGCGCCAAATCGTTTATCTTTTGGTGCTGAATAAATTCTATACGCCCGAATACGCCCAGACGGAATATCGGTCGAGCGAGTTGAACGCGGTCGCTTCGTCCGCCATCTCCACGCAGCTGTCCAGTATCTTGAATAGCCTGACGGACAAGGTGCAAATCGGGACGAATATACGCGCCGGGCAGGATGGATTCCGGGATGATACCGAGTACGAGATGTTGCTCTCCAGCCAATTGCTGGACAACCGTTTGCTGATTAACGGTAATTTCGGGGTACGGAATACGATCACCACGGGGCGTAATAATACGTTCATCGGCGAATTCGATTTGGAATACAAGTTGACGCCCTCCGGCGAGATTCGCTTGAAGGCTTACAATCATGCCCGCGATATGTATTTCGGCTTGAAGCAAGCGCTGACCATCCAAGGCGTAGGTATCATGTACCGGAAGGATTTCACGCATTTCTCGGAGATTTTCCGCCGGAAGAGAAAGCCGCTCCTCCCCGCTCCTGCCGACAGCACGGGCACAGCGGAGGCTGTGAAGCCGTCTGGACCAAGAACCTAAAAAAGCGAATTTGGTACGCCAAAAGCGTGCTTCTTCAAAAAACTTCCTCTAATTTTGCACGGAATGTTGACGCTTCTACAACGTCACGAGGAAATTATCAAAAATGACAACGATATGAAAGAATCAATCTTATTTACCCCCGGCAAGATTGGGCCGCTGACGCTCCGGAACCGTACGATCCGGGCCGCGGCGTTCGAGAGTATGTGCCCGGGCAACGCTCCGTCGGAGCAATTATTCAATTATCATACCTCCGTCGCCGCCGGAGGCATCGGCATGACCAATATCGCTTACGCCGCTGTCACCCGAAGTGGCTTGTCCTTCGAGCGCCAGCTTTGGATGCGGCCGGAGATCATCCCCGCCTTGCGGAAACTGACCGACGCTATCCATAAGGAGGGTGCCGCCGCGTCGATTCAATTGGGGCATTGCGGCAATATGTCGCACAAGAAGATTTGTGGATGCACGCCTATTTCCGCTTCCAGCGGCTTCAACCTTTACTCGCCCACCATCGTGCGGGGCATGAGGCCTTCCGAGATCAACGCTATGGCTCGCGCTTATGGCGACGCGGTACGCTTGGCGCGCGAGGCCGGTATGGACGCCGTGGAGATTCATGCCGGACATGGGTACCTGATCAGCCAATTCCTCTCCCCTTATACCAACCATCGGAAAGATGAATATGGCGGTAGCTTGGAGAACCGCATGCGTTTCATGCGGATGTGCATGGACGAGGTGATGAAAGCGGCGGGGACGGATATGGCCGTGACCGTGAAGACCAATATGCGCGATGGATTCAAGGGAGGCATGGAGATTGACGAGTGCTTGGAGGTCGCCCGTGTGTTGCAAGATCAATGCGGGGCGCACGCCTTGGTGCTGAGCGGCGGGTTCGTGAGCCGCGCCCCGATGTACGTTATGCGGGGCGAGATGCCCATCCGTACGATGGCTTATTATATGCCATGGGGGTATCTGCCTATCGGCGTGCGCATGGCGGGGAAACTGATGATTCCTTCCGTGCCATTCAAGGAGGCTTATTTCCTGGAAGACGCGTTGCGATTCCGGAAAGCGTTACGCCTGCCCTTGGTCTATGTGGGCGGACTGGTATCGCGGGATAAGATAGAGGAAGTGTTGAACGATGGTTTCGAGTTCGTCGCCATGGCGCGTGCCTTGGTAAACGAGCCGGGATTCGTGAACCGGATGAGAGAGGACGAGCACGCTCGTTGCGACTGTGGGCATAGCAACTATTGCATCGCCCGTATGTATAGCGTGGATATGGCCTGCCACAAGCACATCCAGGATTTACCGGGATGTATCGTTCGTGAAATCAAACGATTGGAATATAAGTGATGGAAAAGAGATGGGCATTGGTCACCGGGGCCAGCTCGGGCATAGGGTTCGCCTATGCCGAGGAGCTGGCGCGGCGCGGTTTTCCCTTGGTGATCGTCAGCAACGAGGAGCAGGCGATCCGCGAGAAGGGCGAGTACCTGGCGGGGGAATACGGCGTCGATGTGATAGCGCTCTATCGGGATCTGGCGGTCCCCGGGGCGGCGAGGGAGCTGTACGACACGTGCCAAGAGCGGGGCGTCGAGGTGGACGTGCTGATTAACAACGCCGGTATGTTCTTCTATTACGAGATCTTGCAGGCGAAGGCGGGCGTGGTGGAAAAGATGCTTTACCTGCACGTGACGACCCCGACGCAGCTTTGCTATTACTTTGGCCAGGAGATGAAGAGGCGGCGGCATGGATACATCCTCAACATGTCTTCCCTGTCGTGCTGGTTGCCTTACCCGGGCATTACCTTGTATGCCTCCACCAAACGTTATCTGAAGAGTTTGTCCCGCGGGCTGCGTTCCGAGTTGCGCGACTATGGGGTGAGCGTCACCGTGCTTTGCCCGGGCGCGATCGCCACGAACTTATACAACCTGAGCGACAACCTGAAGAGCCTGGCGATTCATCTGGGTATCATGATGCGTCCCGAGAAGTTGGCGCGGAAAGGAATCAACGCCTTGTTCCGCCGCCGTTACCTGCTGGTTCCCGGCTTGTTGAACAAGGTATTTACGCCCATCGCGATGATTATCCCCCATGGCCTTGTCCGTTGGATTATGCGCAAGACCGGCTCGCTGAGGCTGGATTGAGCGAGCCTCGGATAAAAAAGCGCGAAATAGGGAACGCCACGCTTTGACAACTCAAATAAATAGCGTATATTCGCGGCGCTTTTTAGCCCGCCGTGTGATGGGAAATTAGGAAGCGAGACATCTAATTTTGAGTAACACAAAAATTAAAAGAAAAGATGAAGACATTTCAGTTAGAAGGAAAAGGAAGAGAGATCGCGGCACGTTCGTGCGATCAGAAAAGAGCGTTGAAGGCCATGCGTAAGAACAACGAGATTCCCGCCGTGTTGTACGGAGGCGAGAAGGTGGTTCACTTTACGGTAACGAACGACGCGGTACGGAAATTGATATATACCCCGGAGATTTTCGTGGTAGAGCTGACTATCGATGGCAACAAGTCGATGGCTATCGTAAAGGACTTGCAATTCCAGCCGGTGACCGACGCTCTCCTTCATATCGATTTCTTGGAGGTATTCCCGGAGAAGCCCGTCGTAATGGAGGTGCCGGTAGCCTTGGAAGGCCATGCCGAGGGTGTGAAAGCCGGTGGTAAGTTGACGCTGCAGATGCGGAAGCTGAAAGTGAAGGCTACCTACGGTCAAATCCCCGAGAAGCTGGTGATCAACGTAGACCACTTGGGATTGGGCAAGACGCTGCAGGTAGGCGCTTTGCATTTCGAGGGCCTGGAGCTGATGAACGCGAAGAACGCCGTGGTTTGCGCCGTTCAATTGACGCGTGCCGCCCGTGGCGCGCAAGCCGCTCAAGCGAAGGCTTAATGATAAGCGCGTAATCGTTATAACCAATAGTAAGGGGAAGGATATTCAAGGAATGTTCTTCCCTTTTTTACAATCGAACAGGAATGAGATATTTAATAACAGGATTAGGAAATATAGGCCCCGAATATTGGGGCACCCGCCACAACATCGGCTTCCGGGTCGTGAATCATCTGGTGGAGAAGGCGGGCGGGACGTTTACCGAGGAGCGTTATGGCGCCATCGCCCGCGTCCGTGTCAAGAACCGCGAGCTGGTCGTCCTGAAGCCCAACACCTTCATGAACTTGAGCGGCAACGCCGTGCGGTATTGGCTGCAACGCGAGAACATCCCGGTGGAGAACTTGCTGGTCGTGGTGGACGACCTGGCCCTGCCCTTCGGCACCCTGCGCCTGAAACCGCAAGGGAGCGACGCCGGGCACAACGGGCTGAAAAATATCGCCGCGCTCTTGAACACGCAGGCCTATGCCCGCCTCCGCCTGGGTATCGGCAACGATTTCCCGCGGGGCGGACAAATCGACTATGTATTGGGCAAGTTCCCCCCGGAGCAGCTCCAGCGAATGCCCGCGCTCATGGACCAGGCGGTGGAGATAATCCACAGCTTTTGCCTCGCGGGGGTGCAAATCACGATGAATCAGTACAATCATAAATGAAGGAACGACTACGATGAACGAGGTACGTATCGATAAATGGATGTGGGCTACGCGCGTTTTCAAGACGCGCTCGATCGCGGCGGACGCCTGCAAGAAAGGGCGCGTCAGCGTGGGAGGCGTAACGGTCAAGCCCTCCCGCATGGTCAAGGTGGGCGAGGTAATCCAGGTGCGCAAGCCCCCTATCACCTTCTCTTTCAAGGTGCTCGACCTGATAGAGAATCGCGTGGGCGCCAAGCTGGTCCCGAATTATTTGGAGAACGTGACAACGCCGGACCAATACGAGATCCTGGAGATGAACCGTATCTCCGGCTTCGTGAACCGGGCGAAAGGCCTGGGACGACCCACGAAGAAGGAGCGGCGCGAGTTGGAGCAGTTTACCGATCCGGGGCTTATGCTGGATGATTTCGACTTCGACTTCGATTTCGACGACAACGAGGAAGACGCGTAAGCGCGCATGTGACCCATGCCGCGTCTATGCGCTCCGGGGACGGGGCCGTTCCTTAGATTTCTGACGGCGAGTCGGTGGAGGTTCCTCCTCGGTGTCCATCATCTTCGAGGGAACGACGAATAAGGATAATCTTTACATGCCGTTCAGACTTCGGTAAGTTCCTCCATAAACTGATTTAACCGGATGACGTTTACTTTAGGAAAAGGAATCTGTTCCAACACCCGGAAGTGGGCGTCCTCGCTAACGATGTAGTCCGCCCCTGCCACGATGGCGCAATCCACAAACTTATTGTCGTCGGGGTCTTGCTCGATAAGGCGGAATCGGAAGTGAGGGGTAAAGAACCGGGTGAACGGACTGCGGATGATCGCGTTGACGATATTGTGAGCCACGGCCGCATTGGCCACACGCTCTATGATTTCCTCATACTCGTCTATAATATCATCGGTCACGCACAGTTCGTATTTACCGTCACGAAACGCCTGCCACGCTGAACGATACGGGCCGTGTATCGACAACATCTGCACCAGACAATTGGTATCCAATACTACCTGCCTCATTGTTTGTACGGAGTGCGGTAATGGGCATTACCCAATTCTTTCAACGTCTGTTCGTTCCATTTCCCGGACTGCCATAGCTTTTCCATTTCTTCATCTGCCCGGCGGGCATAAAACTCGGATACGGCATGTCTCAGCGCGTCCAGCTCTTCATCGCTCCGTATGTTTGCCATGATGTCGAGCATCTCCAGCTGTGCTTTGTTGAATACAGTTCTTTCCATAATCAGTTTTGTTCCAGTTTGTCACAGGGCAAAAATACGGAAATATATCCGAACATTCGCAATGTTTCCCTCTATCTTTTTTCCCCGCCTTGCCAAAAATATAGCGATTATTTCGCGCATTCCATATACCCCGTCCCGTTGGAACGTCCAAGCGGGGACGGGGCCGTTCCTTAGATTTCTGACGGCGAGTCGGTGGAGGTTCCTCCCTCCTCCTCGTCCGCGGCCTTCTTGGGGCGGTCGATGCTCAGCTCCACCTCGTTGGCGGCGTCACGCATCTTCTGCTTGGGCGTGAAGACGATTTTCGGGTTCTTCAGCGCGTCTTTCACGGTGACTTCCTCCGGCGTGTCCATCATCTTCGAGGGGACGCTGAGGCGGAGGTTGCCCAACTCGGCGAGGTCCACGCTCATGCCCAGCTGCAGGGCTTCGCACACCACGTTGGAGAGGCTTATCAGCGCGTTCTTCACATCGCCCTCCGACAGCGAGGTCTCGCGCACGATGCGTTCCACGAGCATCTTGTTCGTCAATTTCTGTTGCGATTTCACTTGTGCGTAATACACTGTCTGTCCTTTGCGTTCGCCCACGGGCTGAACCTTTGATTTTACTTCAAATTCCAACATACTACTTTGTTTTTTAAGGTTTATATTAATATGGCTTATTATCTATCATGCGTGGGTGCCAATTATACCCCATGCATGACCTATTCTGATACCCCATGCATGACCCCTTTCGGTACCCCATGCATGGG
>DXEN01000013.1 GCA_019114945.1 Candidatus Parabacteroides intestinigallinarum
GGTAGTGTAAAATAAACTGTGTCACGCATTATTTCTCTCTATAAAACTCATCGGTCGGGGAACGGCCAGCGCCAAGGGGTGGGACCACCCGTCCCGACGAGCGTAAAATTACAATAATTTAAATCGCTCTCCAAACTTTATGGCTAATTGTTGCGAGATTGTAGCCCAGTTAGCCAGTGGCATGGTCCACTTCTTCCGTATATTGCGGTATGCAAGATAAACCAGTTTTTCAAGGGATGTATCCGATGGGAACACGCCCTTGTTCTTTGTTACCTTACGTATCTGTCTGTGATAACCTTCAACTGTATTTGTGGTATATATAAGTTTACGTATTGCCGGAGTATATTGGAAGTATTCAGACAGCTTATCCCAGTTCTCCTGCCAGGATCTGATAACGATAGGATACTGTTCACCCCATTTTTCATCCAGCCTGAGAAGTTCATTCTCTGCAGATTCTTTATTTACAGCCTGATAGACGCATTTTAAATCCTTAAGGAATTCCTTCTGGTTTTTGGAGCCTACATACTTGATGGAATTACGTATCTGATGTACTATACAAAGCTGTACGGCTGTATTAGGGTAAACACTTTGAATGGCTTCAGGAAAACCTTTCAAACCATCTATACAGGCTATGAGAATATCTTCAACTCCACGATTCTGAAGATCTGTCAGGACACTAAGCCAGAAGTTAGCGCCTTCATTTTTAGATATATACATGCCAAGAAGCTCTTTATGCCCATCCCTGTTAATACCCAACACATTATAGATTGCACGGGATACTGCACAACCGCGTTCATCTGTCACTTTATAGTGAATGGCATCCATCCAGACTATTGGATAAACCGAATCCAACATACGGGATTTCCATGCCTTTATTTCCGGAAGTACACGGTCGGTGATGGCACTGATTGTATCAGCTGAGACACGATTACCAAGGTTTTCTTCCATCCAGTCACTGATTTCCCTTGTGCTGTTTCCCAAAGCATAAAGACCTATTATACGGTCGGCAACTCCTTCAGCAAGAATTGTCTCACGTTTCTTTATAAACTGAGGTTCAAAACTTGAATTACGGTCACGAGGGGTAGAAACCGTGACCTCACCCAATGGAGTCTGCACCTGCTTCTGCATCTTACCATTACGGCGATTACCCAATTGACGTTCTGCATCGGTAAGATGGGCGTCCATCTCACCTTCCAAGGCTGCATTAAGGATACTTTCCAATAAAGGAGCAAATGCACCATCTTTACCCAACAAAGGCTTACCGGCTTTTAGCTGTTCAATTGCCTTGTTCTTGATACTCTCAAAATCAAATTCTTCTTTCATACAAAAAAACTGTGTTAGCAAAGTTAATATTTTATTCTTTGCTGACACAGTTTAATTTACATCCTCGAGATTATTTACAAGAGGATACGGATGGCGATTTTAACGTCTCGTATCCAAAGGCGGATTGTTTGCTGGATTCCGCTTATGATTTGTTTAAGAACGCGATTGAGTATTTTCGTTCTCATCACGCATTATTAGACCGATCGTTGCTTTATGTGTTGATCGCGCATTCGCACCGTAATAGCAGCGAGGTTAATGTTAAAGGGTTGGTTGATCATTTATTCGAACGCGCGGGCGTTTGCCTTCGGTTGAATCCGGATGAAGTCGGCCGGGGAGAACCGGGGGACTATCATTTCTCGGAAGAAATAATCGTTTACCCGAAACCCGACCCGTCGGATGGGATGCAAAGTGATCATTTGTCGTTACTCAAACGAGTGTGCGATGAACTTCATCCGAATTGGACTTGGATAGAAAGCGAGAACCGTGATGAGCTCACGATTATTAAAGCTCGGGGATTGTTCTCCATCCGTCACTTGCGAGAAGTGTATTATTAAAGATACGTGCGTGGACAAAGACACATACGTGCGTTGGCATTTTAACATACGTGCGTGGACGAAGGCACATACGTGCGTTGGGCATCGCACGTATGTGTCTTTTTAAAGAATATCAATCCAGCTTCAAGACGGCGAGGAAGGCCTTCTGCGGCACCTCCACCGTGCCGATTTGCTTCATGCGCTTCTTGCCCTCCTTCTGCTTCTCCAGCAGCTTGCGCTTACGCGAGATATCGCCGCCGTAGCACTTGGCGGTCACGTCCTTGCGGACGGCCTTGACCGTCTCGCGGGCGATAATCTTCGAGCCGATGGCCGCCTGGATCGCGATGTCGAACTGCTGGCGAGGAATCAACTCTTTCAACTTCTCGCACATCCGACGGCCGAAGGGTACGCTGTTGTCGATATGCGTCAAGGTGGACAGCGCGTCGACCGGCTCGCCATTCAGCAGGATGTCGAGCTTCACCAAGCGGCTCGGGCGGAAATCGTGCAAGTGGTAATCGAACGAGGCGTAGCCCTTTGAGATGCTCTTCAGCTTGTCGTAGAAATCGATCACGATCTCGCCCAGCGGCAGGTCGTAATAAATCTCCACCCGGTCGCCCGATATGTATTCCTGCTTGATGAGCACACCGCGTTTGCCGAGGCAAAGCGTCATGATGGGACCGATAAAAGCCGTGTTCGTGATGACCGACGCACGGATGAAAGGCTCGTCGATGTGGTCGATAAGGGTGGGGTCGGGCAGGCTGCCCGGGTTGTGCACCTCTATCTCCTCCCCTTTCTTCGTATGGACGATGTAGGACACGTTCGGGACGGTCGTGATGACGTCCATGTTGAACTCGCGGTCGAGCCGCTCCTGCACGATTTCCATGTGCAGCAGCCCCAGGAAGCCGCACCGGAAGCCAAAGCCCAGCGCCGCCGAGCTTTCCGGCTGGAAGGTGAGCGAGGCGTCGTTCAGCTGCAACTTCTCCAGCGAGGCGCGCAGGTTCTCGAAGTTCTCGTTGTCGATGGGATAGACACCGGCGAACACCATCGGCTTCACCTCCTCGAAACCGGCGATGGCCTCCTCGGCGGGACGCGCCACGTGCGTGATGGTATCGCCCACGCGCACCTCCTTCGAGGTCTTGATGCCGGAGATGATATAGCCCACGTCGCCCGTGCGAATCTCGTCGCGCGGCGACATATCCAGCTTCAGCACGCCCACCTCGTCGGCATCGTATTCCTTGCCCGTATTGATGAATTTCACGCGGTCGCCCTTACGGAGCACGCCGTTCACCACCTTGTAATAAGCGATGATGCCCCGGAAGGAGTTGAACACGGAGTCGAATATCAAGCATTGCAGCGGAGCCTCCGGGTCGCCCGACGGGGCGGGCACCTTCTCCACGATGGCGTCGAGGAGGGCCATCACGCCCTCGCCCGTCTTGCCGCTGGCCCGCAGGATATCCCCGCGCGGACAGCCTAATAGCTCCACGATCTGGTCCTCTACCTCCTCGGGGCGGGCGCTCGGCAGGTCTATCTTATTCAGCACCGGGATAATCTCCAGGTCGTTCTCGATGGCCATGTAGAGGTTCGAGATGGTCTGCGCCTGGATGCCCTGCGAGGCGTCCACGATGAGCAGCGCCCCCTCGCACGCCGCGATGGAGCGCGACACCTCGTACGAGAAGTCGACGTGCCCCGGCGTGTCGATGAGGTTCAGGATGTACTCCTCCCCCTTGTAGGTATAATTCATCTGGATGGCGTGGCTCTTGATGGTGATGCCCCGCTCGCGCTCCAAATCCATATCGTCGAGCAACTGGTCCTGCATATCCTTGGCCTCCACCGTCTTCGTGTACTCCAGCAGGCGGTCGGCCAAGGTGCTTTTCCCGTGGTCGATATGGGCGATAATACAGAAATTGCGAATATTCTTCATCTATCTAACAATAATCATGTAAAAACAAGGTGTAAATCTTTCGCGAAGATAACGTTTTTCCGCCATAAAAAAAGGGGTGTGCCTAAATCAGGTATTGGCACGCAGATGACGCAGACGAGCGCAGATTTACGCGGACTTATTTAATTATAAATCAATAAAAGAATCCGCGTTCATCTGCCCTATCCGTGTTATCCGCGTGCCTTTCCGCTATTTGACACACTCTCTCCTATCGGCTAAAGAGCGGGCGAAACTACTTTAAATGCTCCTCCAGCGTCTCCCAGAGCTTCTCGCCGGTCACGTTCCGCGCGATTATCACGCCCTCCGGGTCGAGCAGCACGTTGGCGGGGATGCCTCGCACGCCATAGAGGGCGGGAATCTCCGAGTCCCAATACTTCAGGTCGGACACGTGCGTCCACGTCAGGTGGTCGGCCTGGATGGCCTTCAGCCAGCGCGCCTTATCCTGGTCCAAGGAGATGCCAAGAATCGTGAAGTTCTTGTCCTTATACGCCTGGAAAGCCTTCACCACGTTAGGGTTCTCGCGGCGGCAAGGCGGGCACCACGAGGCCCAGAAGTCCAGCAGCACGTACTTGCCCCGGAACGAGGAGAGGGCGACCGTCACGCCCGCCGTGTCCGGCAGGGAGAAGTCCGGCGCCACCTGGCCGATTTGCACGCGCTCCAGCTTGCCGATGATGCCGTCGAGGTCCTTCACGTACGGACAATCGGCCAGCGTCGGCGAGAGCTTCGCGCGGGTGACCTTCAGCCCGTCCAGCGGCAACTGGTAGGTGAAGTAGCGGTAGAGGTAGAACGCCGCCGCCGGCGAGTCCGGATACTTCGTCACGAGGCTATCGATATCGTAGCCTTCCTCGAACACCTTCTCGGCGTTCGACTGGAACACGTCGTTCACCGGCGAGCCTTGCGCCTCCGCTATCTCCCCGTCCTCGTTGAGCCTGACGCTCATCCGCGCGTTCTCCACGAACAGTTGCGCCGGGCTCCGCATCTCCTCGGTGGCGAGGCCGAACAGCAAGGGCTGGTCCACCGCGCCCTCGAAAGTGAACTTACCGCCTCGCACCTCCGCGGAGTCCACGTCGAAGAACATCTTGTTGCGGAACGCCTTCAGGTAAATCTTCCCCTCGGCCATACCGTCCACCACGCCATTTATCACATATCCCTTGGGCGCCTCCTGGCAACCCATCAGCGTCAGCGCGCCGGCCAACGCCCACATACAAAAACCTTTCATATCGCTATACATTTATATTTATATTTATAATTATGGTTGTCATCATTCAAGCCCCGGATGGCGATAGCGGCCTTTCCGCTCCGTCGCCTTCCCGTATTCGACGGCACGCGCCGGGCAGCGATGCACGCACGCCAGGCAGCGCACGCAGGCGTCGCCCCAGCGCGGACGGCCGTCGTCCGCCAAGGCGATATTCCCCGTGGGGCAGACCCGCGCGCACAGGCCGCACGACACGCAGGCGCCCGTCGCCCGGAACCTCGCGCCCCGCCCCATCAGGAAGCGGATGAACAACGGGCGGACGAGGTACGTCTTCAGCCACGCCGCGGCGCCCCGCTCGTACAACGCGGCGGAGGGCCGCCCCTCCCGCACGCTCCGGATGATTTCGCCGAGCCTCCCCGGCGCAGCGCGCAACTTGGCGGCCGCCACCGCGTCGGCATCCACGTCGAAGCCCGGCAGCAGGATGTACGTGTTCGGCATCTGGATGGAAAAGGCGCCCGTGAGCGCTATGCCCCGCCGGGCCAAGGCCCGCCGCGCGAGCCGGTCGGCACGGCCGCAATCGTCGCCGCAGACGCAGACGAGGTACACCTCCTGCCCGTCGTAGCCCTCCAGCGTCAGCCGCCCGATGAAGCGCTCCGCCAACACGGCCGGTCCCCATGCGTGGACGGGGAAGACGAGGAAGACGCGCTCCGCCGCCCCGAGGCGGTACGTCGTCCGCCCCGCGCGCAGCGCCTCGGCGACGCTGACCTGCGTCCCGCCGAACTCGCGCGCCAGCTCCCTCGCCACCCACAGCGAGTTGCCCGTAGCCGAAAAGTAGAATATCATACGCCTAATCCTTTTATAAACGCGAAAATAACCAGGAATCACCATTTCCGACGAATAATACGCGATTTATCTTTGCCTCATCCACACAAAAGCGTATCTTCGTGGGACAAAGAATCAATAAACACCTGATTTTATGCCTGAATGGAACATACCTTACGACTTCATGCTGTGCGAGAAAACGGACTGCCCGCGCGCGGCGGCGTGCCTACGCCACATCGCTTACATGCGGGAGCTGGAGACCGAGACCATCCTCCGCATCATCAACCCACGAAAACTCCCCGCCGACGATAGCGGCGACTGCGCCTTTTTCAGGGACGCCACCCCCGTGACCTACGCGTTCGGGTTCAAGAAGATGCAGGGGCGGATGTTCCCCGCCCAATACGTCGCGTTCAAAAACATACTCATGGCCCGCTATGGGCGCAATCCTTTCTTCGAGCGCCGAAAAGGCGCCTTCCCGCTTTCCCCCAAGGAGCAAGCATGGATTAAACGGGCGGCGAGGCGAGCCGGCGCGGAAGCGGAATTCGAGTTCGACAGCTACGAGGAGCGATATCACTGGATGGATTGATTTCCCGTCGAGGAGGAAGGGGCGCGCGGGCGGTCCGCCACTCCTTCCAGTCCTCCGACGAGAGGACCACTGTCCTTCCCGCCAAGGACCGCTGTCCTCCCCGCCAAGGACAACTGTCCTCTCCGACAAGGACAATTATCCTCCCCGACAAGGATAATTATCCTCTCCGCCAAGGACAACTATCCTCCCCTACAAGGACAACTATCCTCCCAGCGGAGAACCGCGGACAAGCCGGCGACGGGCGAGCCACCCTCCCGGCAATCGTTATAAACGGAGATAGACTTGCCCCATTTCGACACGCCTTCCCGCTACAAACGATCCAATCATTTGGATAAACCCGAATTTATCCGCATCTTCGCGCTACAAGGAAATAATTCCTTCAAAAAAACTATATTCTATATATCATGAAGAAAAAAATACTATTCGCGTGCGCGGCGTTGGCCTGCGCTACCCTCTTACCCGTTCCCGCGTCCGCGCAGGACGCCGCCATCCGGAAAATCATCGAGATGGGGCAGAACGACAATCAAGTGATGCATCAACTGGACATCCTGACCAACCGCTTCGGCGGGCGGCCGATAGGCTCCGACGCCTACGAGAACGCGGCGGAATGGATGAAGCGCGAGTTCGAGCGCTGGGGGCTGGAAGTACACATGGAAGAGGCGGGCACGCTGCCCGTGGGCTTCAACCGCGGCCCGTGGTTCGGCCGGATGCTGAGCGACAACGGGATGATACTCCACTTCGCCACCCCGTCGTACACCTCCGGCACGAAGGGCCTGCAGCGGGGGCACGTCGTCATGGAGCCCCGCAACGACGAGGAGTTCAAGAAGATAAAAGGCCTGCTGAAGGGCGCGTGGGTACTCGTATCGGGCACGAACACGGGCTGGCCCATCGGCACGCTGCTGGGCGACTCCGCCCGCGCGGAAATCAAGAAGCGTAACAACGAGACGCTCGCCAAGAATAACGAGGCGCGCCGCCGCGCCTGGACGACGGGCGAGAAGTACGAGCCGCTGCCCTACGAGGAGTCGCCCGGACTGTATTACAAGGAGATGTGCGAGGCCGGCGCATTAGGCTTCATCCAATCCTCGGCCGTGCCCATCCGGGCGCTCTACGACCGCAAGATGATGAACGACCCCGCCACCACGTTCGACAACCTGCCGGAGCTGCCGGACATCAAGCTCGACGAGCACCAATTCGCCATCATCAAGCGGATGGTAGAGGAGCGGCGCGTGTTCGAGCTGGAGTTCGACATCCGCAACCATTTCAAGCTCGGCCCGATTAAGTACCACAACGTAATCGCCTCCATCAAGGGGACGAAATACCCGGACGAGTACGTCATCGTGAGCGGCCACCTCGACTCGTACGACGTGGCCACGGGCGGCATCGACTGCGGCACGGGCATCGGCCCGATGATGGAGGCCGCCCGCATGATAGCCCTCTCCGGCGCCAAGCCGAAACGGACCATCCTGTTCATCGCCTTCGCCGGCGAGGAGTTCGGCCTGCTGGGCGCCCAGGCGTGGGTGAAAGCGCATCCGGAGCGACTGCCGAAAATCGCCAACATGTTCAACCGCGACGGCGGACCGACGCCTCCCGTGGGCATCGCCGTGCCCGAGGCGATGTACGACGATTTCGTGAAAATCTGCGAGCCGATAAAACGAATCCGCCCGGACTACCCGTTCGAGGTGACGGTAGCCGAGCCGCGGCCGAAACCCACCAAGATGGGCGGCACCGACGCGTCGGTATTCGCCATTCAGGGCGTGCCCACCATCGGTTTCACCACCGAGGACTTCAAGGGCTACAACTTCGAGTACGGCGAGATATGGCACACGGAGCGCGACCTCTACACGAAGAACATCCCCGAGTACCAGGAGCAGACCGCCACGGTGACCGCCATCGTAGCCCTTGGCGTGGCGAACCTCGACAAGCAACTCTCGCGGGAAGGATTGTATAAGGAAGATTCACAAACCAAATAAATGAACATCGACATGAGAAAGTACACGACAATCTGCGCGCTCCTCTTCTTGAGCCTGGTGGCTACATGGGCGCAATCGTACGTGCCCGCGCCGGAGAACCTGCGGGCAAGGGAAGAGTTCCAAGACGACAAGTTCGGCATCTTCCTGCACTGGGGCCTTTATAGCATGCTGGCCCAAGGCGAGTGGTACATGACCAATCAAGACATCAACCACGAGGAGTACCGCAAGCTGGCCTCCGGCTTCTACCCCTCGCGCTTCGACGCGGACGCCTGGGTGAAAGCCATCGCCGACGCGGGCGCACGGTACATCTGCTTCACGAGCCGCCACCACGAGGGCTTCTCCATGTGGGGGACGAAGTATTCGGATTATAACATCGTGGACGCCACGCCGTTCAAGCGCGACGTGCTGAAGGAGCTTTCCGACGCCTGCCAGAGATACGGCGTCAAGCTGCACCTCTACTACTCGCACCTCGATTGGGACCGCGACGATTACTATCCGTTAGGCCGCACCGGCCGCGGCACGGGACGGACGACGCACGGCGAGTGGAAGACCTACTACCAGTTCATGAACAACCAAATCACCGAGCTGCTGACGAACTACGGCCCCATCCGCGCCATCTGGTTCGACGGCTGGTGGGACCACGACCAGGACCCGGACTTCGACTGGCAGCTGCCCGAGCAGTACGCCATGATTCACCGCCTCAGCCCCGGATGCCTCATCGGTAACAACCACCACCAAGTGCCTTTCGAGGGCGAGGACATCCAGATTTTCGAGCGCGACCTGCCGGGCGAGAACACCGCCGGCCTCTCCGGGCAAGCCATCAGCCACCTGCCATTGGAGACGTGCCAGACGATGAATGGCATGTGGGGCTACAAGATAGTGGACCAGAATTATAAATCGACGAAGACGCTTATCCATTACCTGGTACGTGCCGCCGGGCGCGACGCCAACCTGCTGATGAACATCGGCCCGCAGCCGAACGGCGAGCTGCCCGCCACGGCCTTGGAGCGCCTGCGCGAGATAGGCCAATGGATGAAGACGTACGGCGAGACCATCTACGGCACCCGCGGCGGCGACGTGGCTCCGCGCGACTGGGGCGTGACAACCCGCAAGGGCGACAAGCTGTACGTCCACGTCCTGAACCTGCCGGACCAGGGACTCTTCCTGCCGCTCACGGACGCGAAGGTGAAAAGCGCCGTCTGCTTCAAGGACAAGCGGCCCGTCTCGTTCAAGCAGAATAAGGAAGGCGTCTTCCTGACCTTCCCGGAAGTGCCCGCCGACATCGATTACGTCGTCGAGCTGACGCTGAAATAAACCAGCGCGCCGTAACCTAAAATCAGGTATTGGCACGCGAACCGCTACTGTCCGTAAAAACAGGGGAAAAGCGTTGGGCTATCGGAATCTTTCCGTATCTTTGAGGACGTGAACCAAATCAAGGAGGACAGAGAGATGAAAGCGACCATTTCGTTAGACAGCCTTTGGCAAATCGTCAGTTCCCTCTCGCTCCGCAACCAGAAATGGCTGGCGGGGAAGCTGCAAGAGAGCATCCGCCAGCGGGAGGAGACGGAGTACATCAGCAAGGAAGAGCTCCTCGCCGGCATCGACGCCGGGCTGAAGGACCTGAAAGCCGGTAGGATGAGACCTATCGAGGAATTATTTAAAGAGTTGGAACATGAGGTACAGGATTAAATCTTCCGAATCGTTCGATAAGGAAGTCAAACGACTGGCCAAACGTTATCGCTCGTTAATAGACGACGTGAGGGGGTTGTGCGTGGAACTTCTCGCCAACCCCACGCTCGGCACCGACTTAGGAGGCGGCTTGCGCAAGGTGCGTATGCGTATCGCTTCCAAAGGACGGGGCAAGAGTGGCGGCGCGAGGGTCATCACCTATACCGTGGTCATGGCGATGGACGAGACCACGATCAACCTGCTCTACATTTACGACAAGGCCGATCGCGACAGCGTTTCCGCCACGGAGATAGAGGAGTTGCTACGGAAAAACGGCTTACGGTAGCGGACGCATAAAGAAAGTGTGTCGAAATCTGGTATTGGCACGCAGATGACGCAGAGGGCGCGGATTTGCGCAGACTTATTTAATTATAAATCAATAAAAACAATCTGCGTTCATCCGCTCAATCTGTGTCATCTGCGTGCTTTTCCGCAATTTGATACACCCTCTTTCTCTTTTTTATTCCTACTGATAACCTCCGCCCAAGGCTTTGTAAAGATTTACAGAGGAGCGCAGCTCGTCGAGCATCGCCGAGTTGAGGTTCAGTTGCGCCTCCAGCAATCCACGTTGCGCGTCGAGCACATCCATATAGCTGGTGACGCCATTGATATATTGCAGCTGCGCCAGGTTCAAATACGTATCGGCGGCGGCCAGCAACTTCTCGTACGACTGACGCACCTCTTTCGCCTTGCGGATGGTGACGATCGCGTCGTTCACCTCCTTGAACGCCTCCAGCACCGTCTTCTGGTAGCTATACACCTCCTGCTCGTAGCGGGCGCGGGCCGCTTTCAGCCGCGCCTTGTTCTTGCCCATCGCGAAGAGCGGTTGCACAAGGCTTCCGATGGGATACCAATAAGGGCTCTTCAGGAAGTTGCCCAGCTCGTCGTTCTCGAAACCTCCCGCCACCGAGAACGTGAGATTGGGGAACAAGCTCGTATAGGCGATTCCCACCTCGGCGTTCACCTGGCGCAAGCTCTGCTCCGCCTGCCGGATATCCGGGCGACGCTCCAGAAGCGTCGAGGGAAGCCCTATCGGCAACGAGTCCGGCAGATGCTGCGCCTGCAAGGGCAGCCCGCGGGGGATGGAGCCCGAGTAATCGCCCAACAGGAAGGACAAATCGCTCTCCTTCTGGCGAATATCATGCTCCAGCGAAGGCAGGAGCGTCTCGGTACGCGCCAACTCCACTTGCGCCTGGCTATACGCCGTCTCCGAGGTCAATCCGCCATCGAACCGCAACTTCGCCAAACGCACGCCCTCGCGCCGCGCCGCCAAGGTGCGCCGCACGATCTCCAACTCCTGGTCCAAGGCGCACAGCTCGTAATAAGCGGCCGCCACCTCCGCCACGAGCGACATTTGCAAGGCCCGGCGCCCTTCCACCGATTGCAAGTAGGCCGCGATGCCCGCGTCGTTCGCCCAGCGGAGCTTTCCCCACAGGTCCAGCTCCCAGGTGATGCCCACCTTCGCGCCCAGCTCCACGCCGGGATCGAAATTATCGCCACCGTAATTGCTTCGCTCCGACTCTCCATAAATCCGGAGACGCACATCGGGGAACATCTCCGCAAAGGAGATACGCTTCTCCGCCATCATCTCCTTGATACGGGCGGCGGCTATCCGCATATCCTTATTATTCTCCAACGCCTTATGGATTAATCCTTGCAAAACCGTATCCGTATACAAGGACTCCCAAGCGATATCGGCCGCCGAGAGGCTATCCGCCGTCGCCGTAGCGTCGGGGTCGATACTTTCCGGAAGGTTCAGGTCCGGACGCGTATACTTCTGCCCCAACTTACACGAGGAGAACGAGAGCAAGAATATCGGGACCAACAAAATCGGCGTCGTCCGTTTATTCAGGAAACGGCCCAGCTGGTCCTTTTTCTCCTTGAGCTTATCGAGCGGCAGCTTGTCCAAGGGGAATTTATCGATTGTCCGCTCCAGTTGCTCCTTGACATTGATCTTATGCCGCAGATTGTTCACAAACACGAAGAAGAACGGCACCAAGATAATCCCGACCGTAATCGCCACGATCATCCCGAAGAACACACCCGTACCGATGCTATGCCGCGAGGCGGAACCCGGCCCGGAGGCGAGCACCATCGGCAACATACCCAGCACGAACGCCAACGAAGTCATCAAGATGGGGCGGAAACGCATCTGCGCCGCGTGAATAGCCGCGCGCACGGCGTCCACGCCTTGGTCGACCTGCACTTTCGCGAACTCCACGATAAGAATGGCGTTCTTCGCCGCGAGACCGATCAACGTCACCAAACCAATCTGGAAATAGACATCGTTCTCCAATCCGGTCGCCCAAATACCCAAGTAAGCGCCCAACGCCGCCACCGGCAACGACAGCAATACCGCGATCGGCACGATCCAACTCTCGTACTGCGCCGCCAAGAAAAGGAACACGAACAAGAACACGAGCGCCAAGATAAAGCCCGTCTGCCCGCCGGCCTGCTTCTCCTGATAAGAAAGGCCGCTCCACTCAATCCGTATATTATCCGGAAGATGCTCCTGGGCGATCCGCTCCATCGCCGCCATCGCCTCGCCCGTACTATAGCCGTGCGCCGCGACCGCGTTGATAGAAGCCGTGGAGAACATATTAAAACGCTTAATCGTTCCCGGCCCCGTGGTATATTGCGTCGTTCCCAAAGCCGTCAGCGGAACCATCGAACCGTTCTTGGCCCGCACGAAGAACAGGCCGATATTATCGCGCGTCGCCCGATAAGGCGCCTCCGCCTGTATATAAACACGGTAAATACGGTTGAACATATTGAAATCGTTCACATAAACAGAACCCAAATAAGCCTTCATCGTCGCGAAAATATCCGACAACGGAATACCCAACAACTCCGCCCGGTCGCGATTGACATCGAAATAAAGCTGCGGAATCTCCGATTGCAAGGCCGAGGAAACACTCGCCAGCTCCGGCGCCAATCCCGCGTAGTACAGGAACGTATCCGTGGCGCTTACCAGATTATCCCAATTCGCGTCGCCACGAGCCTCCAACTGCATCTCCAGACCGCCGCTCTCGCCCAAGCCCGGAATAACCGGCGGACGCGTCACGTACGCCTTGATCTCCGGATAATAATAGAACTCCTCGCGAGCGGCCTCCATCACGTCCTGCACCATCATGCCGCCCTTCTTGCGCTCTTCCCACGGCTTCAGGATTACGGTCAACGTGGCGCGCGACTGGTTTGTCCCGACACGCGAGCTGCTACCGGTCACGTTCTGCACATAAGCCACGGCGGGCTGCGACATCAGGAAATCGATCGCGCGATTCGTCACCGTACGCGTGCGCTCCAACGTAGCCCCCTCGGGCATCTCCAGCTCCACGAGGAAATACCCCTGGTCCTCCTCCGGGATAAAACTGGTAGGCAATACCTTGTTCAACACGAAGATAGCGACCAATACCATGCCAAAACCCGCCAGCACCCGTCGCGGACAAGCCATCACCACCCGCAAGATACGGGTATAGCGTTTGTTGCCCACCAGCAACCAATAGTTAATCCATCGGAACACGATATTCTTCCGCCCGTGGTTGGGCCGCAAAATCAAGGCACACATCGCCGGGCTCAACGTCAAGGCGACTACCGTCGACAAGATAACGGACACCGCGATCGTTATCGAGAACTGCCGGTACAATTGCCCCGTGATACCGCCCAAGAAACTTACCGGGACGAACACGGCCGCCAGCACCATCGACGTCGCGATCAACGCGCCCGTCAACTCCCGCATCGCCTTATGCGTGGCCTCCCGCGGCGAGAGATGTTCCTCCTCCATGATACGCTCCACATTCTCCACCACGACAATGGCATCGTCCACCACGATACCGATGGCGAGGATTAATCCCAGCAACGTCAGCATATTCAACGAGAAACCACACACCAGCATGAACCCAAAAGTACCAATCAAGGAAATCGGCACCGCGATAGTCGGGATCAACGCCGCCCGCCAGTTCTGCAACGAGAGGAACACCACCAATACCACCAGGAACAACGCCTCGAACAACGTCTTATACACCTCGTGGATGGATTGGGATATATACTCCGTCATATCGAACGGGAAATTATACTCCATTCCCTCGGGGAAATTCTTGCTAATCTCCTTCATGGCGCTCTTCACCTCCTCGGCCACGGCCAAGGCGTTAGCGCCCGGCAACATATAGATACTCAGGATCGCGGCGTTCTTGCCATTAATACCACTCTCGGTCGAATAAGAAGAAGCCTCCAGCGAGACCCTCGCCACGTCGCGCATCCGCACGATCGAGCCATCCGAGTTGGCGCGAACGACGATATTCTCGAACTCCTCGACCGTCGACAAACGTCCCTGCGCGGTAATCGGCAAGGTCACGTCCACGTCTATAATCGGCTGCTTACCCAACTCACCCGCCGCGGACTCCCGGTTCTGGTCCTTCAAGGCCTTCTGCAAATCTTGCACGGTCAATCCCATATTCGCCAAGCGATCCGGATACACCCAGATTTGCATACCATAATAACGGCTACCCACATTCGACACACGCCCCACACCGGGCACACGGCGAATCACGTCCAACACGTTAATCGTAGCGAAGTTACTCAGATAAATCTCATCGAACTTCGGGTCGTCGGACATCAATGTCAGGGTCATCAACTGACTGGGGGCTTGCTTCTCCACCGATATACCGTTCTGGATAACCTCGGCCGGCAGACGGCTCTCCGCCAGCTTCACACGGTTCTGGATCTCCACCGCCGCCAAGTCCGGATTCGTGGAGACATCGAACGTAACCGTGATATTCAAGTTTCCTGAGTTCGAGCAACTACTCTGCATATAAATCATCCCCGGCGTTCCGTTCAGCTCCTGCTCGATCGGCGTAGCGACCGCTTGCGAAACCGTCAACGCGCTCGCGCCCGGATAAGACGCGCTCACCCTCACCACCGGAGGCGTTATCTGCGGATACTGATCCACAGGCAACGATACCAATCCGATAATCCCGACAATCACGATCAAAACCGAAATGACGGTCGAGAAAACGGGACGGTCTATAAAAAATCCCGGCTTCATCGCTCCTCCTCCTCTCTTAATGCCTCAAGAGCTTTCTCGTCGTTCGCGTCGATCGGATGCACTTGCACGCCCGGCACCAGTTTATGATAACCTTCCACCACGACGCGCTCGGTCTCGCCCAAGCCGCGCTCTATCACTACCTTGTTGCCTATCTCCGGTCCGATCTGCACATAACGTTTCTCCGCCACATCGTCCCTCCGGATCACATAGATAAAAGCACCTCCTTTCTCGATAGAAAGCGCCTTCCGAGGAACAACGATGGAACGCTCGCGCACATCCAGCAAAAGCTTCACTTTCGTAAATTGTCCGGGTAATAATTTCTGATTGGGATTGGGAAGCTCCGCCCGTACGCCAAAAGTACCGGTCTGCGGGTCCACCTGGGGATCGGCGAAGTCGACAACACCCTTCACCGGGTATTCCGAGTTATCCGCCAATGTAACCGTAACGGTCGGTTGCCAAGAGCGAGTCGTATCCCGCTCGCCAAACTTCACGTTCCTACGCTCCGCCCGCAAATAATCCAACGCGGTCATCTGGAAATCGACCGTTACCGTATCGCTTTTCACCACTTCCGCCAATTTCGAGTTAACGCCCGGCCCCACCAAAGCGCCCACATCCACGAAACGCTCGCTGATATAACCGGACAACGGGGAAGTCACTACCGTATAACTCAACTCCATCTCCGCCTGATCCAAATCCGCCTTGCTCATCGCGATATCCGCCTCGGCGTCCTCCAGCGCGGCGATCGCGTTATCCAAATCCAACTGGCTCGCCGCGTGCTGCTCGTACAACGGAGTCAGACGCTCCACGTCGCGCCGCGCCTTCGCCGCTTGCGCCTCGCTCTTCTTCAGCTGCGCCTTCGCCTTCTCCACACGGGCGCGATATTGCGCGGAGTTTATGATAAATAGAGGTTCATTCTGCTTGACCTTCTTTCCTTCCTCGAATAGCATCTCCTCCAAGAAACCTTCCACCCGCGCATGGATCTCCACGAAACTGGCGGCCCCGATACGGCCTACATACTCGCCATAAATCTGCACGTCTTCCTTAGAAGGTTTGTCTACGATCACAATGGGAAATTGTTGCTCTTCTTTGTGCCGGCAGCCCGTCATCGCCATGATAAGGGCTATCCCGATAACCCACGCTTGCGCCAATCCTTTTCTACTCATTCCTATATAAATTACTTATGTCACATTTGCCAAATTATCACAGAAAGAACCATTCCAAATTACACCGACCAGATGATAATTAACGTAACTTTGCTCTAAAACGATCATCCCGCAGGTGTCCTTAACAAATATACGCGTATCAACGGCATGCCTCTTGTGGAATATCTCCACACCCACCGGGAAAATCCCCACAGGCTATACGCTTTATTCCCCAAAAACACGCCTCATTCGCGCTTCCGCCTCGCAAAAAATCCATTCGAATGAACAGCGACCCTGTTTTCCTTCGAATGGATTTTCCTCCTTATTCCTATTTCTCTATCTCGCCTCTATAAACCCACCGACAACGCTTTCCACAAATTATCCTCCGGCACCGGAGCTATAATCCGTACGGGTAACTTCGACACAGGATGTATGAACTCGGCGCTCCGGGCATGCAGGCTGATACCCCCGTCCTTGTTCGAACGCTCGAAGCCATATTTCAAATCGCCTTTGATAGGGCACCCGATTCGCGCCAATTGACAACGAATCTGGTGATGCCTGCCTGTTTTCAGGTCGATCTCCAAAAGATGATAGCGATCCGAACTCGCGATCAACTTATAACGCAATATCGCTTTCTTCGCGTCCGCCCGTTCGGTATCATAAGCGTAACTCTTATTCTGCCGCTCGTTCCGGACCAACCAATGCACCAACTCATCCTCCTCTCTCGGAGGCCGGTTCTTAACGATCGCCCAATAGGTTTTCCGTATCTCGCCCGTGCGGAACATATCGTTCAAGCGAGCCAGGGCCTTGCTTGTCTTGGCGAAAATAACGATACCACTCACCGGGCGATCCAAACGGTGCGTCACGCCCACGAAGACATTGCCCGGCTTGTGATACTTTTCCTTCAGCCAACCCTTCAGCGTCTCGGAAAGAGGGGTATCCCCCGTCTTATCGCCCTGGACGATTTCCCGGCAGGTCTTATTTACGGCGATGATATGATTATCCTCGTAAATGACCTCCATATTACATATTCATGCCACCGTCAACCTGGATCACCTGCCCCGATACATACGAGGACATATCCGAAGCCAAGAAGGTCGCTACATTCGCGATATCCTCTACTGTACCGCCCCGGCGCAACGGGATCTTCTTGCACCACTCGGCCCGTACCTCATCGGATAATTGCGCGGTCATATCGGTAATGATGAAGCCTGGAGCGATCGCGTTCGCGCGAATTCCCCGCGAGCCCAACTCTTGCGCGATCGACTTCGCCAATCCGATCAATCCCGCCTTGGACGCGGAATAGTTCGCTTGCCCGGCATTGCCATGCACGCCTACTACCGACGACATATTAATAATGTTACCCGAACGTTGACGCATCATCACGGGCGTACACGCATGAATGAAGTTAAACGCCGACTTCAGGTTCACGTTCAGCACGGCGTCCCATTGCCCCTCGTTCATACGCATCATCAATCCATCCTTCGTGATTCCGGCGTTATTTACCAAGATATCGATACGGCCAAACTCTTTCACGATCTCGGCCACTACCGCATGCGTCTCCTCGAAATTGGCCGCATTGGAAGCGTACCCTTTCACCTTCACGCCCAATGCCTCGATCTCGGCCTGCGTAGCCAAGCCTACCTCATCGATCTTCAAATCCGTAAAAGCGATATTCGCCCCTTCCGACGCGAACTTCAACGCGATCGCCTTGCCTATGCCACGAGCGGCTCCCGTGACGACCGCTACCTTACCTTCTAACAATTTCATGACTATTTTCCTCCTATTTTAATCAATGTCTTATTAAACAAGCGCCCGTGGAGTATCCTCCACCAAATACGGTCAGCGCTATCAGATCATCCTTCTTGAAAATCCCCTCATTCTGCGCGTAAACCAACGCGGAGCTCACGGAACCCGTATTCCCCAGCTCCTCGATATTATGCAAGAATTTCTCGTCCGGCAAATTCAATTGTTTCGCGATATTCATCATGATGCGCATATTCGCCTGATGACCGATGAAATACGTCAAGTCATCCAACGTATAACCATTCTTTTCCAACAAGAAAAGCACGTTTTTCGGCATATAAGTGCATGCCTGTATAAACACGTCGCGTCCCTCCGGCATCGAGATCCCCCCGTCGTACGGGCGTAAATGAACCGCCGACATCGCTTTCGACAAATGCCCCAAACCTTGCGTATAGACCTCCAAGATCTCGGCATCCCGCTCGTTCACACGCTCTTTCGAGATAAAGAAAGCGGCCGCGGCGTCTCCCCATAAATGGCCGGCCTTCGGATCCGTCTCGTGCGAATAAGCCGAATTCTTATCCGCTGAAAGCACCAAGGCCCTTGTCGCCTTTCCCATGGCGAAATACCCCTCCACGACCTCCAAGGCATTCAAGAAAGAGGAGCAGGCCGATGACAAATATAAAGCCTTCGCGTTCGCGATATTATACTCGTGCTGAACCAAATGTGCCGCAGTAGCGACCGTATCGTAAGGAGAATACGAGGCTGAGATGATCAGGTCGACGGTCTCTATATCATAAGGGAGCTTCGAGAGCGCGTTTTTCACGGCCTCAAGGCTCATCGTATTGATATTCTCCTCCGCCTTCGCTTTCGAGCGGGTACGTATTCCCGTACGTTGCTCGATCCACTCGCTCGTCAAGCCGTTCAACTCAAGAAAATGCTGATTATCCACTCGTTCCTCGGGCACATAAAATCCTGTCGCATTTATAAACATCTCTTCGTCTCTTTAATTTACTTAATCCTTATTCCGTTAAATATCAAATTCATCACATTATCCCTACGCTTGATACGCTGGCTGATATTATCGCCCATGACCCCGCGAATGTAGGGCACTTCCAAGCCTTTCAAGGCATAGTGAAGCACAAGAGCGGTTATGTCGGTATCCGGCATGCTGAAAACGCCCTCCCGCACTCCATCGTCCAATATTCCTTTAATGATCTCCACCTCTCGCTGGTCAAAATTTTTCCGTACTTTCTCCACGCGCCAAATATCCCGGAAGAAAGTGGCCCGCAATGTCCCGTTACGGAACACCAGCGCCTTCACCGCGTCCAGACGAGAGTAGATAAGCGTCATCAATTTCTCATCCGCCGGCAACTTCATCGCGGCCACGTCGACCAATGTCTTATACAATTGGTTCAACTCCGATTCCACAACCGCCAAATAAATCTCGTTCTTGCTTTTGAAATACGTATATAAAGTACGTCTCCCCTTACGAGAAGCCTGTGCGATATCGTTCATCGTCGTATTATCAACCCCGTTGCGGGCAAACAATTGTCTGGCCACATCTACCAACAGGTCACGTGTCTTGGAAACTGTCATCGGCATCGCATCGCACATTAAATGAAACTGTGCGCGAAGTACCTAAAAAAGATTGTATTAAGCAAGCATCTAAAAAAAAACTTGCGATAAATTTGCATTGTAAGAATTTATTCATACCTTCGCGACAGATTTAAAGAAAAAATTACTAACATCGCGGAGTGGAGCAGTGGTAGCTCGTTGGGCTCATAACCCAAAGGTCGTAAGTTCGAGTCTTGCCTCCGCAACTTTCAATAGAAAAGCGCGTCCCGCATAAGACGCGCTTTATTTGTTTCCTCGCCATTCATTTCCACCTATGTCTTATCCTCAACGCACATATGTGCATCGGCCAACGCACGTATGTGAAAAAGGCAACGCACGTATGTGAAAAAGGCAACGCACCTATGTGAAATCATCCGCGCACGTACGTGCGCCGGCCGAGACAGGCATCCCGGTTATTTCCAAACAATACCCGGCCATAAAAAAGAAGCACCGACCTTATGGCCGGCGCCTCTCCGAAACTATTTATTCACCTTAAAAAACAAATCAAGGTTTGGCTATGCATTTTCCGTTTCTTCTACATCGGTGTCCTCTTCCGGTGGCGCTTTCTTGACGAAGAAGGCGCTTAGCTCATACAGTCCGTAGAGCGGCAGGAACACGATGCTCAGCGTGAATGGGTCGCTACTGGGCGTGATAAACGCCGCCCCCACCAGCAACGCCACGATGGCATAACGCCGGTATTTTTGGAAGAACGAGCGATTGAGCAGCCCGATTTGCGAGAGCAACCACGACAACAAGGGCATCTCGAAGACGACTCCCATCACGAATATCAACATCAAGAAGTTGTCCATGTACGAGTCCAGCGATACCTGCTCCGTAATGGCGGCGCTCAACTGGTAGGTGGCCAGGAAACGCAACGTCATCGGGAATACCAGGAAATAACCCACGGCGCATCCCACGAAAAACATGACGGTGCCGAAAAGGAACACCCAACGCACGTTGCGCTTCTCGTTCTCGTAAAGGGCCGGGCTGACGAACTTCCATACCTCCCATACCAAATAAGGGAACGTCAATAACAAGGCCAGCCAAAACGAGCACGTCATGTGCGTGAAAAATTGGGAGGCCAACTTGATGTTGACTATATCCACATGGTAATCGTCATTGCAAAAATCCGGTAGGAAGGAGAAATGCGAGCTGATCTTGCACATCTCCCGATAGACGATGAAGTCGGAGCTACACGGCGCCATGACAACATTATCGAACAACCACGGCATCACCGAGAATCCCGCGATAGCGAAAATAAACAGCGCTAAAATACAACGAAATAAAGTCCAACGAAGTTCTTCCAGGTGATCCCAGAACGACATCTCTTCCTGTTGCATCTCCCTTTACTTCTTTGCGGTCGTATCCGTCTCGTCAATCTTGATATCGTCCTCCAAGCCTCTTACACCGTCCTTGAAATTCTTCACGCCCTTGCCGATACCTTTCATCAGCTCGGGGATCTTCTTTCCGCCGAAAAGTAACAACACAACGATGGCGATGATAATGATCTCGCCCGTACCTAAATTCCCGATAAATAGCAATTCACTCATGATATTTATAATATTAATCCGTAATTTCTCTCGATTCCGTGGGGGCAAAGATACAATTTGTAACGAATAGTAGCCCCCTTTCTGCCAAATTTATTACCTTCGCGGCGTCTTAAAAATCTAAAATCAATAAAATAGAAGAAGATGAAAGCGTACGTATTTCCAGGCCAGGGAGCGCAATTCGTAGGTATGGGAAAGAACCTATACGAAAGCGATCCCCGTGCGAAAGAGATGTTTGAGAAAGCGAATGAGATCTTGGGGTTCCGCATCACGGACTTGATGTTCGACGGGACGGATGAGGACTTACGGCAGACAAAGGTGACGCAACCCGCTATTTTCCTGCACTCCGTCGTTCTCGCCAAGACATTGGGCGACCAATTCCAACCCGACATGACGGCCGGTCACTCGCTGGGCGAGTTCTCCGCCTTGGTCGCGGCGGGCGCGTTATCGTTCGAGGATGGCGTGCGATTGGTGTCGAAACGCGCCATGGCGATGCAAAAAGCATGCGAGGCGACTCCCTCTACGATGGCAGCTGTAATCGCCTTGCCGGACGAGAAAGTGGAGGAGATTTGCGCGAGCATCGAGGACGAGGTTGTCGTATGCGCGAATTATAATTGCCCGGGACAATTGGTAATCTCAGGCTCGATTCCCGGCATCGACAAGGCTTGCGAGAAGCTATTGGCGGCCGGTGCGAAGCGCGCCTTGAAGTTGAAGGTGGGAGGAGCGTTCCACTCGCCCTTGATGGAACCGGCCCGCGCCGAGCTGGCGGAAGCGATCGCGGCTACAAGCTTCAGCAAACCCCTGTGCCCCGTTTACCAGAACGTAAGCACGAAGGCCGAGACAGATCCCGCCACGATACAAGCGAACCTGATCGCGCAACTGACCTCGCCGGTACGCTGGACACAGAGCGTGCGGAACATGATAGCCGACGGAGCCACTCATTTCATCGAGCTGGGACCGGGTGCCGTGCTGCAAGGCCTGATCAAGAAGATCAATAAGGAAGTAACCACCGAGGGAATGCAATAATTAATTGACAATTAACGATTGACAATTGACAATTAAAGCCTGTATGCGCAACCCAATTGTCAATTGTCAATTATCAATTGTCAATTCTTAAAAGCTCTCATTAGCCATGTTCCACATATTCAGGAACGAGGCTTTCGTGATGTTCACCACCTTATCCCAATTGATGCGCTCGGCATGATCGCTGGGCTGGTGATAATCGGGATGGCCATCGGTATGATACCAGATGATGGGAATCCCTACGCGAGCGAACGACCCGTTATCGCTCCCTCCCACCGGATTGTCCCACGGGCGATAGTCCGGCGCGAGATCGAGGCCGTATTCCCGGATATCATCCTTTAGCCAATCGCCAAACACCGGACGCGAGGCCGTATAGAAATACACGACGTGCGTGGGGCGCGACTCGTCGTTGTTCCGCCCGATCATATCGAAATTCAAATAACCTTTCACGTTCTTTATATCAGGGAAGGATTGGACGAACGCCCTCGATCCCAGCAATCCTTTCTCCTCACCATCCCAAAAGGCGAAGATTACCGTCCGCTCCGGCCGCGTGCCGGTGGCGAGGAAAGCCCGGGCGATTTGTAGCACGGCGGACACGCCCGAGGCGTTATCGTCGGCCCCATTATAAATCTGGTCGCCATCCAACATCGGGTCGATGCCCAGATGATCGTAGTGCGCGCCTACGATAACAATCTCGTCCGCACGCTTACCCGGTATCATCCCAAGGATATTGTTCAAAGCCAACCGTTGGAACGCATTGGTCCGCTTAATCGCGGCGATCGAATCCGGATGCACCTGCCAGCGCGCCCCTCGCTTCTGCCGCTCCAAGTGGTACGCCTCGAACGGATGGTAATAGGAATCGCCCACGGGAGCGATCCCCAACGACCGTAATTGAGCCACGATATAATCGCCCGCGATACGGCCCTCGCGGGTACCCGCCTCGCGACCCCTTAAATCATCATCGGCCAAGAAGCCGATATGCGCCTCGGCGGTCGACCGGTTGATCGTCGCCAAACCTCTCTTCTCCGGGCTTTCCGCCCAGAGCGCCGCGCTAAGCGCCAACGACGCCAGCACGAGTAATCCTTTCTTTCCCATCGTAACGATATGTGTTTTTATTAAGTTCCATTTCGGCTCCCGCCAGACGCGAAAGTAGCAAATTCCCGGCGAAGCCCCAAGAAACGGGAAGGCACAAAAAAAGACCGCCTGTCCATCCCACAGGTAGTCTCGCTCCTACAAATCTCTCACCAATCCGTTTACACGGTGGTAAGAGATGTCATCCGACAAATTTTCCTCTAATTACTTCACTCTAATAAAGACGCGGGAGTATCAATTCTTCTCCGCATCCGCGCTAATCAAATCCAGCAAGCGACGAATCTCAGCATTCAACCGCTGGCTCATAGCACCATTCCCTGCCGACTGATAACGATCGGCCTGATAACGCAGCATCGCTAACGCACGCTGGTTCTTCTCACTTTCTCTCATCATCATAATCATTTTGTTTTTGTGCTTTCCACGCTTGAAAAGCTGGGTTAATAAATCAATGATAACCTAAACAATCTTTCTTATCACACCGCGAAGATAAATATATTCTCCATAGCTATGTTTTAAAACATATTATTTCGCATCCAGCTTACGTTTTTTTAAAGTACGCATAGATATTTATACATTCGCGGGAGCTTCTTCCACGGGAGTCAGCAACCCGGTCTTAGAGTCGATCACGAAACCCTCGACGATAACGTCCGACGGGATGAGCGGATGGGTACGGATTTGCTCCACCGTCTCGCGCACGGAAGCCTCCGAGGTATCGAAGCCCCTCAACCACGAGGCGAAATCGATGCCGCAATAACGAATCATATCGATACGCTCGCGCGGGATGCCGCGCGCGATCATCTTCCGGATCATCTCCGTATCGCTCAAATGCTTGGCGCCACAATCCGTATGGCCTACCACCATGATTTCCTTGACACCCAAATCGTAGACCGCGACCAGCAAGCTCCGGATAACGCTCCCGAACGGATGCGAGATCATCGCCCCCGCGTTCTTGATGATTTTCACGTCGCCGTTCCGCACGCCAAGGGCGGCGGGCAGGAGTTCCGTCAGACGGGTATCCATACACGAAAGGATGGCGATTTTCTTGTCCGGATATTTATCCGTCACGTAACGCTCATATCCTTTATTCTTGACAAACTCTCGATTATAACGAATCAACTCATCGATCATAGCTTTATTACTTTTTGAGTTACGAATTACTCCTCTTCTAACTCCTGTACATTTATTATATAACCCCAAAGTGGCGCAGGGCGTTCAGGATGCCGTCCTCGTCCACGGAGGTGGTCACGTAATCCGCGGCCCGCCTCGCCTCGTCGCCCGCATTCCCCATGGCGACACCGATCCCCACGTGGCGGAGCATCGACACGTCGTTGCCCCCATCCCCGAAAGCCATCGTATCGGCCAGCGAGATGCCAAAATAGGCGAGCATCTTATCGATACCTACCGCCTTGCTACTCCCCGCCGGGATAACATCGGCGAACAAGGGATTCCAGCGCGTGGCCTCGCAATGGGGCAACACCGACATGATACGCTTTTCCTGGCCGGGAGAGAAAAAGGCGATCAGCTGGTACACCGCCTTTCCCCCGTTCCCCCGCAAAGGACGCAAGGGAGGCTGGGGGAAGTTCAACATGCCGTAAAGCTGGCGCACGGAATCATCCACGTAGTTCTGGTAAATCCCATCCTCCTCCACCATGGCGCACGGGAACGCCTCCTCGTCCTCCTGATAGCGGATCAACGCCTCTATATCCTCGGGCGGGATGCTATGCCTATAAATCACCTCGCTTTTCCCCGCCAGGCAATATCCTCCATTCAAGGTCACATAGCCATCGAACGTTTGCGTACCGAGGTTATTGATCGATTGATACTGGCGCCCCGAGGCGATGAACAAGCGCACGCCTTTCTCGCGCAAGCGGTCGAGCGCCCACACCGTCGATTCCGGGAGCCGGTGCGTCTTGAAGCTGACCAGCGTACCGTCGATATCGAAAAATATCGCTTTTACCATATTGTCCTTCGTTTCTCTCCGTACGCGAAGATACGATTTACGGATTATTTCCCCAAATCTTCCTGGCCACTCCACTCGATGGAAGCGAGGTCGAAATACAATAAGCGCGTAGGTTCATTCTTATCCTCCTCGTTCAACGGTTCAAAACCGTTCTTGAAATAAAACGGAAGAGCCGCCGCATAAGCGTCCACTGTAAGAAAACGGCAACCGGTCTTATTATCGGATAGAAAATAGTACTTGATAAAGTTTATCAAGAACTGTCCTATGCGCAGTCCTTTCAATGAACTATCAACGCCTAAGCGGCATATTTTAACCGCAGGATAACTTTTCAACCGTTTCTCGTTGACAAACCGATGCCTTCGAAAACGATTAAACGCAGTCTTACAAGGGAAATCACTCAAGGATACACGATCGTTCGCCAAGCTAAAATAAGCGGCTATTTGTTCATGATTTACATCACCTGGGGCCTCAAATACGTAACTTACAGACAGTAAAGACTTTCGGTACAAGCCCGAATCGTTCAAAATAAAATCGTTCAAATCGGCATCACCGCAATCGAACGATTTTACTTGTTCATCTATTCCTAGCCTATGGATTATATAAGAAGAGAACGGTTCCCGCAAGCTGACTTTCATACGCTTCTTTTTCTGATTCGTTCACCTCGCTTGAGCATTTCCATACCCAATTTAAAATCAGCCAACATTTTTTCCCGTTCCTCCGGTGTAACCCTTGGCGGATTCTTCATACGCTCCTCGAAGCGTCGCGCGTCTTCCCCATAAAGTATCGGGGTTTCCTTAATCGGTCTTGCCATAGTTAATTATTTTTCTTGTTTTGATTACAAGGCAAAAATACACATTTATTTTTTTATTCGCCCTTATCAAGCCCTTTTATTTCCAAAAATCCGAATCTTACACCCCATTTACCTTCTCTTTAAACGCTTTTTCGCATAAACAAAAATAGGAGAGAAACAAGCCCCAGCGGACCGTCTCTCTCCTATTTATCTATCGTATCTTAGGCTTGTATTATGCCTCGACGTTCCAATCCTCGGCGGCCATGCGCTTATAGCTGCGCAAGCGCCACTTCGCGTTGTCCTCGGCGGCCTGGAAGAGTTCGGCGGCCTCGGCAGGGTACTGCTTCATGACGGAGGCGAAACGTACCTCGCCTTTCAGGAAGTCCTGGAACTTGCTCCAATCCGGCTCCTTGCTATCCAAGGTGAACGGGTTCTTGCCCTCGGCCTCCAAAGCGGGGTTGTAGCGCCACAAGTGCCAGTAACCGCACTCTACGGCGGCCTTCTCCTCGGCCTGGCTCTTGCCCATGCCCTTCTTCAAGCCGTGGTTGATACACGGAGCGTAAGCGATGATGAGCGACGGACCGTCGTAAGCCTCCGCCTCGCGCAACGCCTTCAAGGTCTGTGCCTGGTCGGCGCCCATCGCGATCTGGGCGACATAGACGTAACCGTAGGTCGTGGCCATCAAGCCCAGGTCTTTCTTGCGGACACGCTTACCGGCCGCGGCGAACTTCGCGATCGCGCCCACCGGAGTAGCCTTCGACGACTGGCCACCCGTGTTGGAGTAAACCTCCGTATCGAGCACGAGGATGTTGACGTTCTTGCCCGAGGCGATCACGTGGTCCAAACCACCGTAACCGATATCGTAAGAGGCGCCATCACCACCGATGATCCATTGCGAGCGTTTTACCAAGAACTGGCTCAAGCCCGCGAGCGTAGCGCAAGCCGGGCATTTATCCTTCGCGGCCTCGACCATCGGGATGATCTTCTCGGCCAGCTCCTTCGTCTTCTCGGCGTCGTTCTGGTTCTCGATCCAAGCCTGGAATACCTCCTTATAGTCGGCCGGCGTATTCTCGGAAGCGATCGCCTCCTCCATCGTACGCTGGATGCGGGCGCGCATCTTCTCGTTGGCCAACTCCATACCTAAACCGAACTCGCAGAAGTCCTCGAACAGGGAGTTCGCCCACGCGGGACCGTGACCCTTCTCGTTCGTCGTATAAGGCGTAGAGGGAACGGAGCCGGAATAGATGGAAGAGCAACCCGTAGCGTTGGAAACCATCTCGCGGTCGCCGAAGAGCTGGGTGATCAACTTCACGTACGGTGTCTCGCCGCAACCCGAGCAAGCGCCCGAGAACTCGAACAACGGCGTAGCGAACTGCGAGTTCTTCACGTTCGACTTCACGTCGACCAACGCCTGCTTGCTCTTGACGTTGTTCACGCAATAATCCCAGTTAGCGGCCTCAGCCAGCTGGCCTTCGAGCGGAACCATCGTGAGCGCCTTGTTGCCCTTGAAGCCCGGACAAATATCGGCGCAGTTACCGCAACCCAAGCAATCCATAACATCGACCTGCATACGGAAAGCCATGCCCTTCATAGCGGCCGGAGCCTTCACGGCGATCGTGGCGAACTCGGGCGCGTTCTTCTTCTCCTCCTCGTCCAATACGAACGGGCGGATGGAAGCGTGCGGACAAACATACGAGCATTGGTTACACTGGATACAGTTCTCGCTATTCCATACGGGAACGAACGCAGCCACGCCACGCTTCTCGTACTTCGCCGTGCCCTGATGCCAGGTACCATCCTCGATGCCCTTGAAAGCGGATACCTTCAAGAGGTCGCCATCCTGGGCGTTGATCGGGCGAACCACCTCGTTGATGAAAGCCGGGTCGTTGTTGGCCTTCTTCTCGTCCTCCGGCAGGTTGGCCCACGCCGGATCGACCGTCAGCTGATGATACTCGCCACCACGGTCTACGGCCGCGTAGTTCTTGTTCACCACGTCCTCGCCCTTCTTTCCGTACGACTTCACGATGAATTTCTTCATCTGCTCGATCGCCAGGTCGACGGGGATGACACCCGTGATGCGGAAGAAAGCGGATTGCAGGATGGTGTTCGTGCGGTTGCCCAGACCGATCTCTTGCGCGATCTTCGTCGCGTTGATATAATAAACCGTGATGTTCTTCTGGGCGAAGTAACGCTTCACGTTGTTCGGCAGGTTCTTGGCCAGCTCCTCGCCTTCCCAGATGGTGTTCAGCAGGAACGTACCGTTCGGGCGCAAACCGCGGGTCACGTCGTACATGTGCAGATAAGCCTGTACGTGGCAAGCCACGAAGTTCGGCGTGTTCACCAAGTAGGTCGAGCGGATCGGATGATCGCCGAAACGCAAGTGCGAGCAGGTGAAACCACCCGACTTCTTCGAGTCGTAAGCGAAGTATGCCTGGCAATATTTATTGGTATTGTCGCCAATGATCTTCACGGAGTTCTTGTTGGCGCCCACCGTACCATCGGCGCCCAGGCCGTAGAATTTCGCCTCGAACATACCGTCGGCGTCCAGGGCGATCTCCTCCTTCTGGGGCAGGGAGGTGAAAGTCACGTCATCCACGATACCGATGGTGAACTGGTTCTTCGGCATCGGCAACGCGAGGTTCTCGTAAACGGCCAATATCTGCGCCGGGGTCGTATCCTTCGAGCCCAAGCCATAGCGGCCACCCACGATCAGCGGGGCGTTCTCCACGCCATAGAAGCAATCCTTCACGTCCATGTAGAGCGGCTCGCCATTCGCTCCCGGCTCCTTCGTACGATCCAATACGGCAATACGCTTAGCGGTCTTAGGCACGGCGGCCAGGAAATGTTTCGCCGAGAACGGACGATACAAGTGTACGGCCACCAAACCGACCTTCTCGCCCTTCGCCATGAGGTAATCGATCGTCTCGCGGATCGCCTCCGTGATAGAGCCCATCGCGATGATGACGCGGTCGGCATCCTCGGCGCCATAATAATCGAACAAGCCGTGCTTGCGGCCCGTGATCTTGGAAACCTCGTTCATATACTCCTCCACGATCGCGGGAACGGCCTCGTAGTAAGCGTTCGACGACTCGCGATGCTGGAAGAAGTGATCCGGGTTCTCCGCCATACCGCGCGCCACCGGCTTCATGGGGTTCAAGGCGCGGGCGCGGAACTCGGCCAACGCTTTCTGGTCGATCAGCGGAGCCAGGTCCTCGTTGTCCAGCTTCTCGATCTTCTGGATCTCGTGAGAGGTACGGAAACCATCGAAGAAGTTGATGAACGGGACGCGCGACTTAATCGTAGAGAGATGGGCCACGCCCGCCAAATCCATCACCTCTTGCACGGAGCCCTCGCACAACATGGCGAAGCCCGTCTGGCGGCACGACATCACGTCCTGATGGTCGCCAAAGATACACAACGCATGGGAAGCCAACGTACGGGCCGATACATGGAACACGCACGGGAGCAACTCGCCCGCGATCTTGTACATGTTCGGGATCATCAGCAACAGACCCTGCGAAGCGGTGTAGGTCGTTGTCAACGCGCCGGCCTGCAACGAGCCGTGAACCGCGCCGGCGGCACCGGCCTCCGACTGCATCTCCTGTACCATGACCGTCTCGCCGAAGATGTTCTTCCGGCCAGCGGCGGCCCACTCGTCTACATGCTCCGCCATCGTCGAGGATGGGGTAATCGGGTAGATAGCCGCTACCTCGCTAAACATATACGAGATATGCGCGGCGGCCTCGTTACCATCACATGTAATAAATTTCTTTTCCTTTGTCATAGACCTATAAACTATTAGTATGTTTTAAGTTTCTAAATTCCTCACGTTATTTTTTGAGCCTCTTCCTCTAATAGAGGAAACCGAACAACCAAAGCGGGATCATGTTCCCGTCGCCCACCTCGGTCTTGTCCACGGCGTAATACAAGTCCGGATTGCTCCGCGCCCGCGTATTCTCCTCCACGCGGAAGGGATAACGCCCGTTCACCAGGAAATGCGCGTTGCGCCCGCCATCGCTCACCTTGTTGTCTTTCAACAACTGATTGTAAAAGAACGACTCGCGCACGGCTTGCGCGTTCACCTCCATCGGACGGATGGGATACATCAGGTTCGAGTTGTACATATATACCTTCGCGGGTTTCTTCGGGAACGATTCCCCCAGCGGGTACAACATATTCATCAAACGCGCGTCCGCCAGGTACTTGATGTAATTCATCACCGTAGCCCGCGAGGTGGCGATATCCTTGCTCAGCTGGCTCACGTTGGGCGAGCACGGCGCGCTGGTCGCGAGGATATAGAGCAACTTGCGGAGCTTCGGCAGGTAGCTCTGCTCGATCTGCTTGATGTACAGCACGTCCACCTCCAGCATCATGTTCATGGTCTTCAGCAGGTTCTCGGAGAAGTTGCGCTTCTCCAGGAAGAACGGGTAGAAACCATGATGCAGGTAATCCTGGAAATACGCCATCGGCCTCACCTCCGCGCAAATCTCGCGGGCGATCTCCCGGTGGCGCTCCAGCACCTCGTCGAGCGCGTAGGCCGGGAAATGGTGCCCCGACATCAAGTTCAAGTACTCGCGGAACGAGAACCCCCGCAGGTTGTACGACACCACTTTCCCCGACAGGTCCGGGTTCTCCTCCTTCAGGCGCATCACGGACGAGCCCGAGAAGACGATCCGCAAGTCCTCGAAATGGTCGTAGCAATAGCGCAACTCGCGCGACCAATCGGAGTACTTGAATACCTGGTCGATCAACAACACCTTTCCGCCCTTGGCCCGGAACTCGGCGGCGAAATCCACCAGCGTGCGCTCCGTGAAATAGAAATGATTCAGGTTGACATACAAGCACTCCTTGTTGTCGGCGCCAAAACGCTCGCGGGCGTAATCCAGCAAGAAAGTAGTCTTCCCCACCCCCCGGGAACCTTTGATGCCTATCAGCCGGTCGTTCCAATCGATCTCATCCATCAATCCCCGCCGCACCGGGGCGTACAGATGCTCTACCAGATACTTATGTGTCTTAAAAAACGCGTCCACTTTCCTTCAATTGACAATTGGCAACGAACAATTGACAATTATTGATTTACCGGGACAAATATACGCGTTTTTTCCCAAATTGCCATATCGAGATTGCAAAAACACGTATTATTTCAGATTTCAGATTTATGATTTATGATTTATAATTTATGATTCATAATTTATTTCATAGCTTGTAACTCATAACTCGTAAATCATAAATGGAAAATCATAAATGGAAAATCATAAATGGAAAATCATAAATCATAAATCTAAACTCACTCAATAACCGTCACCCACCCGTACGTGTCGGGCTCGTCGCCATACTGGATCGCGCGGAGCTTGTGATAGAGCTTCTCGCACACCGGTCCCGGCTTGCCGTCCTTGGCGATGACGTACGACTTGTTCTCGTCCAGGTCGTCGATCTGGGAGATCGGGGCGATCACGGCGGCGGTACCGCACTCGGCGGCCTCGTCGAACGTGGCGATCTCCTCCAGCGGGATCGGGCGGCGCTCCACCTTCAGGCCCATATCCTCCGCCAGCTGTTGCAGGCTCTTGTTCGTGATGGAGGGCAGGATGGAGTGAGACATCGGGGTGATGTAGCTATCGCCGCGCACGCCGAAGAAGTTGGCCGGGCCGCACTCGTCGAGGTATTTCTTCTCCTTCGGGTCCAGATAGAGCACGGCGGCGTAGCCTTTCTCGTGCGCGATCTCGCCCGCCACGAGGCTGGCGGCGTAATTACCACCCACCTTGATGGTACCCGTGCCGTTGGGCGCCGCGCGGTCGTACTCGCGCAGGATGCACACCTTCGAGGGCTGGAAACCGCCCTTGAAATAAGGCCCTACCGGCGTGACGAACACCACGAACATATACTCCGGGGCGGGCTTCACGCCCACCTGCGCGCCCAGGCCGAGCAACAACGGGCGGATATACAACGCGGCCCCGCTCTCGTAAGGCGGCACGAAACGCTCGTTCAAGCGAACGACTTTCCGGACGGCCTCCTCGAACATCTCCACCGGAAGCTCGGCCATCTTGATGCCCCGGCTGGACGATTGCATACGCCGCGCGTTCTCGTCCATGCGGAACACGCGGATCTTGCCGTCCTTGCCCCGGAAGGCCTTCAGCCCCTCGAACGCCTCCTGCCCGTAGTGCAGGCACGTGGCCGCCATGTGGATATTGATAATCTCGGACGAGCAAACCTCCAGCTCGCCCCATTTACCGTCGCGGTAATAACACCGCACGTTGTAGTCTGTCTTGACATAGCCGAAGCCCAGCTCCGACCAATTCAAATTTTCCATATCTTTATAGTTTACAATAATGAATCCATTCTTTATAACTACCCGCGAATATACGAATATTTATGATTTACGCGCCCGGATCGGCTCGAATCTGGAAGCAAGAAAAGGCATTTATTCATTTCGTAACTCTAAGATAACATCCCTAACAATCTAACAGTTCTAACAGTATAACAGATTTAATTTTTGATTTTATATACGCGACAAAAATACCAATAGTATATTTATTATATATATAATATATATATTATATATATAATAAAATTTTCAGCCGGATGCTAATGAACTGTATTTATTAAACTGTTATACTGTTATACTGTTAGAACTGTTATATGGCAATTCTTTACAAAATCAGTCTTCGCGGAAAAACACCGCTTCATCGACCGCGTAATATAGTTTCGCGCGCCGCGAACCCGCGTTTTCCGGGCAGCCGAATATGAGAACAAAATTTTACATACCGTTAACGAAATTTTACACCTTAGCGATACCCTATTTTTGGCGGGTTGGAAAAGAGGGGGTATCTTTGCGTCGAGACAAGGATGGAAGAGAGAGGGCGGGCGCCCATCGTTGTCCGGACGCGTTCCTTGAAATGATGAACAAACTTATACGAAAAAAGAGGGTGTGTCGAAATTTGGTATTGGCACGCAATTTGACACACCCTCCCTTAAGACTTACTTACCCGTTTTCTTCTTCACGCTCTTCAAGGGCACCTCGTGATCCTCCTCCATGTAAGAGGGACCGTGTTTCTTTCCGGGTTTCTTTGGTTTCTTATTGCCAGCGGCTCCCATAGTATATCTCCTTTTTATGATTAATAGATCTCGTATATCAGCCGCGAAGATAATACCAAAACGGGTCTCGGTGAGCGTTAAAATTTCAAATTTATGATTTATGATTTATGATTTCAACTCAAATTCGCGATGCCTGACTTCAGAAATTACAATCGCGATAAATCATAAATCATAAATCTCATCGCCGTATCAGCGCCGTGACGCGGAGCGCCAGGTCGAAGAACACCATCTTGGCGTTGACGTTCCGCTCGATATGATTCTCCGCCTTCGCCAGCTCCTCCATCAAGTCGATCACGTTGCGCTCGTTGACGAAGGGCGAGAACTTCACCGAGAAACCCGCCTCGTCCGGATTCATGTAAGTAAGCTCCGGCGCGTGGAAACGATACATGAAATTCTCGCGGATCAAGCGTTGGCAATAGGCGAGGAAGTTCTTCTGCCGCTCGCGCCCGATGCCCGCCATCGCCTCCGCCATCTCTTTCATCCCTTTCACGTTTCGCGCCCACGAGTTCCGCATCATCGCCATGAACTGTTCCAGGAAGAAACGTCGCTCCTCCCCGAGGCTGATCGTCTCCATAGCCCGCGGGAAACTCCCCCGGGCGAGGTGCGCCACGTAAGGAGCGTCGTCCGCCGAGAGCCCGAAACGCTCCGTCAAGGCACGCGTCATATCCTCCGTCGCGATGGGCGGGACGGGCATCCGCTGCGCCCGCGACAGGATGGTGCCCAGCACCTCGTCGGGCCGCTCGGACACCATCAGGATGGCCGTGCGGGGAGGCGGCTCCTCGATGATCTTCAATAGCTTATTGGCGCACGTGGGATGCAGCTTCTCGGGCAGCCATACCAGCAGCACCCGGTATTCCGCCTCGTAGATACGCAGGCTCAGCTTATGGATGATCTCGTCGCTCTCCTTGGAATAAATCAGGGCCTGCGAGTTGCCCGCCTCGATATAGTCGAGCCAATCGTCGAGGCTGAAATAAGGGCGGTCCTTCAGGAAGCCGCGCCACTCGGGCAGGTAATCGTCGCACACCTCCTTCTTCTTCTCCTTCTTGGCCACGATGGGGAACACGAAGTGCAGGTCGGGATGCGCCAGCCCGTCGTACTTGAGGCACGAGGGGCAACGGCCGCAAGCGTCGGTATCCGAGCGGTCCGCGCAATTGAGGTAACGAGCGTAGGCCAACGCCAGCGCGAAGGCGCCCGCCCCGCCCCGCTCCGTGAACAGGCGCGCGTGCGGCACGACCCCCGCCCGGGCCGATCGCCTAAGGCGCTCCTTCACCTCCTCCTGTCCGATGATATCCTTAAAGTACATCGTCAATAAATCTCCCTCGCTACCCGATAGACGCTATCGGAGGCCATCATGGTATAGAAATGCAGGCTGGGCACGCCGTGGGCGATCAGATCCTTGCATTGCTGGATGCACCATTCCACGCCGACCTCCCTCACCTCGGCGTCGTCCGCGCACTTCCGCAACTCGCGGGCGAACGGCTCCGGGATCTCCGCGCGGAACACCTTCGGGAGGACGGTCAGCTGGCTCTTGAACACCACCGGCTTGATGCCCGGGATGATCGGCACCGTGATGCCCTCCGCCCGGCAACGCTCCACGAAAGCGTAATATTTCTCGTTGTCGAAAAACATCTGCGTCACCAGGTACTCCGCGCCGTTCCTTACCTTCTCTTTCAGGTAATACATATCCGACTCCATGTTGGGCGCCTCCTCGTGCTTCTCCGGATAGCAGGCCATGCCATACGAGAAAGGCGTCTCGATGCCCTCGACGCGGGAACCGTCCAAGGCGATCCCCTCGTTGAATCGGTTCACCTGCTCCTGCAAGTCGGTGGCGTGCTCGTGATACAGGCCGGAATCCTGCTGGGCGGCCTCCAGCGTCTTGACATCGCCCCGGAGCAAAAGCAAATTGTTCACCCCGAGGAAATTCAAGTCGATCAAGGCGTACTCCGTCTCGTCCTTCGTGAAGCCCTTGCAGATGATATGCGGCACGGCGGGTATCTTGTACCTGTTCTGGATGGCCGAGGCGATCGCCACCGAGCCGGGCCGCTTGCGGATATTCACCTTCTGGAAGCTCCCATCGGGCAAGGTCTTGTAAATAAACTCGCTATGATGGGAAGTGATATTGATATACTTGGGATCGAACTCCCGCAATTTATCGATCACGTTGTACACCTTCTGGATGCTATTGCCCTTCAGCGGGGGCAATATCTCGAACGAGAAAGCGGTACTCCGGCTGTTCTTGATCAAGTCGCTGACTTTCGTACTCATATTTTTTATCTATTTTACAAAATTCAAGGCTGGCACGGCTCGCGCGCGTCTACCATACCGCAAAGAAGCGAATAATTTTCTTTCCAAGCAATCAAAGCGCGTTTTTTCTTCTTCCCTTTCCGCCTGTATCCCGCCCTGTCGCGGCTCTCGCCATCCCCGCCGGAAGGGGCGCGGGCCGAACTCGCTCATAATCAAAGTCCATCCGACTTTTCCACGCGGGAGCGACTTTTCCATTGATATATTTTTTCGAAATCGTGTCCTATTTATTATAAGCAAAACGCTTGTTTTATTGATTTTTTCTATACTTTTACGCCCGTTTAGCGAATGTTCCTAACTTTTAGAAGCGAAAAAACATCAATTTGTTAATACACCATGAAATAACTATTTTAAAAAAGCAGTGTGGAATATGAGTTACGTTACTAAAAGAGCGTCGACCGAACGCGGATGCGCGAGGAAACGCATGTTGTTGATTTGTATGGCATGCCTACCGCTGATAGGCGTGCAAGAGATGAGAGCGAGTATGGACTTGTATGAGGTGAGCCAGCAAGAAGGGAAGGTGACCGGCGTCGTCTTGTTCGAGGAGGACCAAACCCCGGTGATCGGCGCGACCATCTTGGTGAAAGGGACTACCGTGGGAACGATCACGGACATGGAAGGGCGGTTTATCCTGACAGACGTGCCCGCCTCGGGGCAAATCCTGCAAATCTCCTACGTGGGGACGAAAACGGAGGAGGTTCCCATCAAGCCCCACATTAAAGTATTATTGAAATCGGACACCCAGCAGATCGACGAGGTGATGGTCGTGGCGTATGGCACGACGAAAAAAAGTACCTTCACCGGCTCGGCCAGCTCCATCAAGAAAGAGAAACTGGAGATACGGCCGGTGACGAGCGTGACGAACGCCTTATCGGGGGCGACGTCCGGCGTGCAGGTGCTCTCCACGAACGGGCAACCGGGCTCGGAGCCGGACATCCGGATCCGGGGTATCGGCTCGTACAGCTCCAGCAATAGCCCGCTGATCATCCTGGATGGCATGCCTTACGACAACGCGATAAGCAGCATCAACCCCACGGATATCGAGAGCATCACGGTATTGAAAGACGCGGCTTCCGCCGCCTTGTACGGATCGCGCGCGGCGAACGGCGTGATCATGATCACCACGAAGAAGGGTACGAAAGACAAGATGACCGTGAACGTGAAGTTCAACCAAGGAATCACGGCGCGCCAAAGCGCCGACTACCGGAAAGTGGGCGTGAACGATTACCTGACGCTCTATTGGGAGAACCTGCGCAACCAATACATGCGGGACGGGAAGGAGATGACCGAGGCCGGTCAGCTGGCCGCGCGAAACCTGTTCGATAACCTGACGTACAACCCCTTCAACGTACCGAAAGACCAGGTGCTGGACGCGAACGGCAACGTGAACCCCAACGCCCAGATGATGTGGGCGGACGATACGGACTGGGAGGACGCCGTAGAGCGCCTGGGAAGCCGTACGGACGCGTCCGTGGCGATCAGCGGAGGCTCGCAAAAATCCGATTACTACGCGTCCATCGGCTACACCAACGAGAATGGATATATCATCGGCTCGAACTACAAACGCTATACCGCCCGGGCGAACGTGAACTCGCAAATCACGAAATGGCTGAAGGTGGGAGCGAACGTGTCGGCTAACATGAGCTCCTCGGAAGGAAACCAGAACGAGAGCAGCGGAAATAACTCGAACCCCTTCCGGTTCACCCGCTACGTGGGTCCCATCTACCCCATCCACCTGCACGACCCGAACACGGGCGAGTACATCCTGGACGAGAACGGGAACAAGATTTACGACTTCGGTACGGGATACAACATCAATGGCGTGGAGATCCCGATGCGCGATTACGTGACCGGAAACAACCCGGCGCGCGAGCTACAGGACCGGCAGGACGAGAACAAGCGGAACACGATCAACGCCAAGGTGTTCGCCGAGATCTCCTTCCTGAAGGATTTCAAGTTCACCTTCAACGGGGGCGTGGGCGCGAACTCCTACCTGGCCTCCTCGGCCGATATCGTCTACGAGGAGAAAGGCAACACCGGTACGGCCACGAAGTCGAACTCCTTCACCA
>DXEN01000014.1 GCA_019114945.1 Candidatus Parabacteroides intestinigallinarum
ACCGCAGCAAGGGTACTTGGTTGTAGCGGCGCGATGTAGTAAGCTTACCCACCTGCCTCTTTAGCTCAGTTGGCCAGAGCACGTGATTTGTAATCTCGGGGTCGTTGGTTCGAATCCGACAAGAGGCTCAAGGAAAACCGAACGTGAACGGAGGGACGTGCGAAAGCTCGTCCCTCCGTTTTCTTTCCCCCCTCGCCCGCCCCGCCCGGTCATGCCCGGAATTCCTTCCGAACGAAACTATATTTTCCTCCGAACAAAACTATATTTTCTTCCGAATGAAACTATATTTTCCCTCGAATGAAACTGAGCCCCCCGATTTGTTGCGCGTTCATCGGCAATATGCTAAATTCGCGAGCCGAGCCATGAGATCGATACGTATACATATATATTATAGTGGCGAGGTCAATACACATGGAGAATAAGAGCTATTTATTAAAAGGAGCGATGACCTACGGGTTGATCATGGGCATCTATTGGGCGGCGAAATACATCTTTTTCATCCTCAGCCTATCGGTGCCGACGATGAGCGTGGTGTACCTGGCGCTGACGCTGGTTGTCCCCGTCCTCGCCTATCACATGACACGCCGCTACCAACGGGAGATCGGCGGGCGCGTCGGTTTCTTCCACGCCTGGCAATTCGGCGTGCTGCTTTACTTCTTCGCGGCGCTGATCCTATCGGTGGAATCCTACGTGTTCTACCGCTACATCGCCCCGCCGGGATTCGTGGAAGGGGCGATCGGGCAAATGGCGGAGACGTTCAAGGAGAGCCAAATGGGCCCGGAGATGGTAGAGGCGCTAAGCCAAATAAAGACCTCGCCCATCCAAATGACGATACAAGGAATCTTTAATAACGTATTTTACGGCCTCATACTTTCCATTCCCGTGGCGGCGCTCGTGCTCCGGCACAACACAAGCGTTCCCGGTACGGGCGAGGAAGAGCGATGAGCGCGGTTATTTTGACAACTTTATATTAGGATATGGACATATCAGTGGTTATCCCGTTGTATAACGAAGCGGAGTCGTTGCCCGAGCTGTTCGAGTGGATCGAGCGGGTCATGCGGGAACACGGCTTCACGTACGAGATTATTTTCGTGAACGATGGCAGTACAGACAATTCCTGGGAGGTGATCGAGGAACTGAAACGACGCTCGCCGCACGTGCGGGGCATCAAGTTCAGACGGAATTATGGCAAGTCGCCCGGCTTGCAATGCGGATTCCAGCGGGCGCAAGGCGACGTGGTGATCACGATGGACGCCGACCTGCAGGATAGCCCCGACGAGATCCCGGAGTTGTACCGGATGATCACTGAGGAGGGCTACGATTTAGTGTCGGGCTGGAAGAAAAAGCGTTACGACCCGCTCTCGAAGACAATTCCCACCAAGCTGTTCAACGCCACGGCACGAAAGGTGTCGGGCATCAAGAACCTGCACGACTTCAATTGCGGGCTGAAGGCGTACAAACGGGTGGTGGTGAAAAATATCGAGATTTACAACGATATGCACCGCTACATCCCCTATTTGGCGAAGATAGCCGGGTTCAACAAGATAGGCGAGAAGGTGGTGAAACACCAGGCGCGCAAATACGGCGTCTCGAAGTTCGGGTTGGATCGTTTCGTGAACGGCTATCTGGACTTAATCACGCTTTGGTTCACCTCGAAGTTCGGCAAGAAACCGATGCATTTCTTCGGGCTGTGGGGAAGCGTCATGTTCTTCATCGGCTTCGTCGCCTTGCTCATCGTGCTCGGCATGAAACTGGTCTCCATCTACGCCGGCGACCTCCGGCCCTTGGTCACCAGCTCGCCTTATTTCTATGTCTCCTTAACGGCGATGATATTAGGCACGCAGATGTTCCTCGCGGGATTCATCGGGGAATTGATCTCGCGCGACTCGCCCAACCGGAACAACTACAAGATCGAGGAGGAGATATAAGCAAAGAGGGAAAAAGGAGTTTAAAAGCGGCGGAATCTATATGCTATACATCGAGGTTTTACTATTGGCCATCGGCTTGTCGATGGACAGCTTGGCCGTTTCGGTGACAAGCGGGGCTGTGCTGCGGAACCGATGCACCGCGGGAAGCGTCGTCAAAATCGCAAGTACGCTGGGCTTGTTCCAGGCGGGCATGACCGTCATCGGCTACACGATGGGTTTGGGCTTCGAGCGATACATCCGCGCCTTCGACCATTGGGTGGCATTCGCCTTGCTCGCTTATTTAGGCGGGAAAATGATTTACGAGAGCACACGGGAGAAGGAGGAGGAAAGCCGATTCGACCCGCTCCGCTTCCGCACGCTATGTGGATTGGGCATCGCCACGAGTATCGACGCCTTGGCGGTGGGCATCTCGCTGGCCATCCTGAAATCGCCACTCCTGTGGCAGGCGGTCATCATCGGCGTGGTCACCTTCCTCATGTCGGCGTCCGGTGTCTATTTCGGGAATCGCTTCGGCCGAAAAATCAACTTGAAACTCGACCTTATCGGGGGTCTCATCCTCATCGGCATCGGCGTGAAGATATTGGTGGAACATCTCTGCCCGCTTTCCGCCGACGCCGGGCCGAAACGCTATTTCGAGGATAGCGGCTCCATATTTCATACAACGTATCACGTCAAATACCAAGCCCGTGAGGCACGAACCGAGCAAATCGACAGCGTGCTGCGGCTGTTCGATCTTTCCTTGAACCCGTTTAACCCACGCTCCACGATCGCCCAGGTCAATCGCGGCGAGGCGGTGGAGGTCGACGATTGGTTCGCCGAGGTATTCCGTAAGGCGGAAGAAGTCTCCCGCATATCCGACGGCGCTTTCGATATCACCTGCGCTCCGCTTATCAACCTATGGGGCTTTGGCTTCAGCCGGGCGGATAGCCTCACGCCGCAAGCTATCGATAGCGTCCGCGCCTTCGTCGGCTATCAGAAAGTACGCTTGGATGGACGCCGGGTGGTGAAAGACGACCCTCGCCTATCGCTCAACTGCTCCGCCATCGCCAAGGGCTACGCATGCGATGTCGTGGCCCGCCTGCTGGAGAGCGAGGGCATCGAGAATTACATGGTCGAGATCGGCGGCGAGGTGACGCTCCGGGGCGTGAACCCCGATGGCGACTATTGGCGCGTGGGCATCAACAAGCCGGAGACGGATAACGGCGTAGCCGGTGACGTGGAGGAGGTGGTACAACTCCGCGGGAAAGGCGGCATCGCCACCTCGGGCGACTACCGCAATTATTACGTCAAGGACGGCAAGCGATACGCCCACACCATCGACCCGGCCACCGGCTATCCCGCCGGACAGAATATCCTGAGCGCCACCATCGTGGCGTCCGACTGCATGACCGCCGACGCCTACGCGACCACCTTCATGGTGCTTGGCTTGGAACGCGCCCGCGCGCTCACCCGGTCGCTTCCCGGCATCGAATATTTCGTCATCTACCTCGACGAGCGGGACCAGCGTAAAGTCGCCTACTCGCACGGCATGATCCGCTACCTTCCCAACCGGCAGGAACTGGCGATATTGGAAAATCCGTGATAAATTTGAAATTTGAAATCTAAAATATGAAATGATGAACAGATTCTTACTGATAAGTATAACACTCGCGACGGCCTTACTGACCGGATGCGACGGCGACCGAAAAGCGGCGCAAGCCCGCCTGGAAAAGGCGCGGGCCATGTACGAGAAAGGCGAGTTTTTCGCCGCTAAAAACGAGATCGACAGCCTACGAACGTTCTATCCCAAGGAAGTAGGCGTTCTCAAAGAGGGATTGACGCTCATGCGGAAAGTGGAGATAAGCGAGGCGGAGCGCAACATCGCCTTTTGCGATAGCCTGCTGCCCATCAAACAAGCGGAATTGGAAACGTTGAAGAAAGGTTTCGTGTTCGAGAAAGACTCCCTCTACGAGGAAATCGGGAATTATATTTGGAAACAACAGACCATCGAACGCAACGTACAGCGTTGCTACGTACGCTGCGGCGTGAGCGAGGAGGGCGAGATGTACCTGGCGAGCGTCTACTATGGCGGACGTCCCATCGAACACACGGGCATCCGGCTGAGCCTGAAGGACGGGCAGTTCGCCACCACCGCCTCCATCCCTTACGACGGTGGACTGAATTACCGCTTCAAGGATATGGGCAACACCACGGAGGTCGTCACCTACAAGGGCGGGCATTGCGTGGACGCCGTCAAGTTCCTTTACGACAACGCGAAAGAACGCGTCAAGGTGGAATATACCGGCGGAAAGCCTTATATCATCTACATGGCGGAAGCCGACAAGCAAGCGGTCGTAAACACGTTCAACCTGGCCACCGTGCTCAGCGACATCCACAACATGACAACCCTTAAGGCAAAATCGGAGAAGAAGATCGCCTACTTGCGAGGCAAGCTCGACGGCGACGGGCAAGCGAACGCCCCGGAGCCATAAAGGCCCCGCCTTACGAAAACAAGAATCGTCCTATTCTCACGAACAGGACGATCATACTACTAAAAATGTAAACAGTGTATTTATATAGTAATATCATGAAACTATATATTTTGGAGAAAACCATCCCACCTTCGCAGGCAACATGGCAGGAAATCTATTTTTGCATAAATCTCATCGGGAAGGTGACGAGAGTTTCCCTCGCACGGGAAATCCCATCACCCAATGAAACTTGAACATCTTCTTTCTCAACTCTATGCTTACATCATAAATCGCCTAACTTCTAAGCAATCGCCGTGCCAAACCTCGCCTTTCTTCCTGCATGATAGTCCAAAATCATTATAAATCAATTTCTTAATAAATCATACAAGACACACGGCACGCAAACGCCCCGTGAGGAACAAGCCGTGGAATACGTGGAAAAATTCCACAAGAATCGAGGCATCAGGCTTGATGCACCGTCAATTGCGGGAACGGGAAGCCTATGCCCTCCTTATTGAAGGTCGCGTAAATCTCCTTGTTGATATCGAAATACACGCCCCAATAATCAGCGCTCTTCACCCACACGCGCACCACGACGTTCACGCTGCTATCAGCCAGTTCCTTCAACGCGATCGAGGGAGCCGGATCGGCCAAGATACGGGCGTCACGCGCCAATACGGATTCCACCACCTGCTTCACGCGCTCGAAATCGGTATCATACTCCACGCCGAACACCCAATCCACACGCCGGGTCTCCTCGCGGCTGTAATTCACCACCACGCCACTGCTCAACGAGCCGTTCGGGATGTAGATAATCTTATTGTCCGGCGTCTGCAACACGGTGTGGAACATCTGTATCTCACGCACCGTGCCGCCCTCGTTCAGCGCCTCTATGTAATCGCCTACCTTGTAGGGCTTGAACAACAGGATGATCAAGCCTCCGGCGAAGTTCGACAAGTTACCGCTCAGCGCCATACCAATCGCCACGCCGGCCGAGGCCAACAATGCGGCGAACGAGGCCGTTTGCACGCCCAAGGCGCCCACCACCGAGATAATCAACAGAATCGTCAAACTGACGTTCACCAAGCTCGCCACGAACGTCTTCACCGACGGGTCGATATCCCGTTTACTCAAAATCCTTCTCACTAACTTGTTGAGCAGATTAATCACCAAACGACCCACCAAGAAAACGATCAATGCCTTCAGGATCGTCAAACCCAACTGGGAGGCATGCTCGATTAACGAGACGAGCGCCCCCTCCAACTTCGTACTTGCCTCTACGGCCGCTAATAATACCATACTATACGCTATTTAAAATGAATCGATTTCCTTTTCGCTTCCCTTACGAAATGTAGCAAAGGTATAATTTTTTTTGATTCTACCGAAACTTTGGACTTATCGCGTAACTTCGCGTCACATCCATAAACAAATAAATGAAAGAATAAACCGATGAGATTCCTCCTGACACTGGCCGCCCTCCTCCTCGCTTGGGGCGGAGCGCAAGCGCAAACCTACGAGAAATACGTCGAGAAAAGTTTCGACTTTATCGACAAGAACGACCTCGTTGCCGCCGAGGAGAGCCTGAAGGCCGCCATGCGCCTCGAACCCGGCAACCCCAACAACTATGCGCTCCTGATGAACCTCGGCACCCTGCAACGCCGACAAGGCAAGCGCGAGGAGGCCATCCTGTCCTACACCGCGGCGCTCAGCCAGCAACCGGCCAACGAGACCATCCTCGAGAACCGGGCCAGCCTCTACGTGGAAATGGGGCAGATGGAGAAGGGCATGACCGATTACAATACCCTCCTCGCCCTCAACCCGCATCATCAGGACGCCCTCTACTGCCGGGCCATGCTTTTCCTGCAAGAAAAGAACTACGTGGCCGCCGAGGCGGATTTCGATAAGATCATCGAGGTGAACGAACGTTCCATCAAAGGGCGGCTCGGCTACGCCATCCTCGAGAAAATACGGGGCAACTACCTTGAGAGCGAGCGCATCTTCAACTACCTCATCAGCGAGATGCCCCGCGAGTGGAGCCTCTACGAGGCACGGGCCGACCTCTATTTCATGATGGGAAAGAACGCACGCGCTATGACAGACATCAGCCGCGTCTTCGCCGAGAGCACGCCCACAGCCGACCTCTACGTCCTTCGCGGTAAGGTAAAGCTGGCACAATATGAGAAGACCTCGGCCGCCGCCGACTTCCAGAAAGCCCTTGAGATGGGATATGACCCAGAGGTCATCAACGAACTGCTGAAAATGACGAAGTAAAAAGAAACAAACGGATTCTTGCGGGCTTCTTCCTGTATAATCGATACGAAATTTAGGATACGCAAAGGATACGCATTTGTGTCCAAATTTGGACGGAGTATCCTTTTTTAATCTACAAATCGGAGTAGTATCGAAATAAAAAAGGAGCGTCAATACCTAATTGTTAGTATCTTAGCTCCTTTCCATCTCAGAGCCGAAAGCCGGACTTGAACCGGCGACCTACGCATTACGAATGCGTTGCTCTACCAGCTGAGCTATTTCGGCAATGCTTATTTCTTTAATTCGGGTGCAAAGATATAGGGTTTATTTGACATCTGCAAGCAAATCCGATAAAAAATTATCCAAATCTGCATCTAAATCTTTCAACAGTGGATCATCCAAGCGCAGCAACTCGTCGTCAATGAACAGAAGTTCCTCTATTACAACGAAATCCTCATCGGTCAAGCTTACCGAGAAAGGACGGGCCAAGCAAGGCGCGTCAAATACTTTTTTCGTGGAAAGAATCGTAAGGACCGCTTTTATCGAGGCGGCGACTTGCTTATTGAAGGTCTCCTCCTTCTCTTTATCCAACGAATCGACCCATTCAAAAATCACCACTTTCTCCATCAAACGTTCCGCGTCGTCATAAATTTGCAACTCTCCGCTCTCGGCATCCACCTGCACGTACAAATCCGTCACAAAATTACCCGACTCTTCTTTCGTGAGCTTATCGATCGCCGCAACAAAGGCATTCTCGATAAGCGCCTGCACTTTTGCTGTATTCGCGCTCATATATAAATCTCCTTTTTCCGAAATATCACTCAAAGGTACGAATAAATCCGTTATTCCTCGCCAAATTGCATATTTAGTTTCGCGTCGGAACGAATACGCTCCGACAATACTTGCATGTATAGTTTCTGCAACTTCGTGGACTCAGCCTCCTCGCCGGCATGTTGCTTGAACAGGTCATACGACTTGCTCGCCCACTCGTGCGCCTCTTCCAAATCGCCTTCCATCTCATGACACAACGCTAAGTTGGATGCCGCCTTGGCTCTTCCCTTCCAACCTTTCGTGCTTCGGTACAAAGCCAACCAACGCTCCTCGGCCATATCCCAGCGCTCGTCAGAGGCGTATGCGGTAGCCTCCTTCCAACGTGCGCCCGGTGCCGTAAAGAACCATCGGCTCTCGTTGACCCAATGCGGCACGAAATGGGCATACGCTTTCGCGCCCACATATTGCCCGGCGGCTTCCAAGGCTTCTTCTGAAGTTGGCAGTATCTGCTCTAAAAGCGGTAAATAATCCGCGCTTTCCGCCCAATACACGCTATCCCTCAAATGCACGGTCGCCAACGGCTGCTCGCGGTCGGGCATATAGCTTCGGATAATCCCCGCTACCTGCACCTCGATCGTACCTATCACATAGGTTCCGCCCAAACGGCTCACCGACTTTTTCATATCGAACAACAGCCGATCGAGCGATATCACGGCGTCCGCCCCTGTCTCCTCACAAAGCGCCACCACTTGCTCTTGGGTCAATGGTGCCTCTTTATACATGACGCGATCCTTCTGGATCGCGTCGTGATAAAGCAATACATCGTTGAAGTAAGACGCGTCGGCTATCGCTTCGCCCAATTCCCTGCACGCGACGAACAAGGCGCTATCCGCCTTTGTCTCGCAGGCATCTTGCGCCTCGCCAAACAACTCGTACGTATAACCCGTATCCTTCGGCTGAGGGACAGCGTTATTGACGATTAATACCTGCCCGACATGCTCCGGGAAAGTCACCTCTCCTGGATTATAGGTCTCGATCCGGATATATCGGGTCGAGCTACAAGCGGTCAGCAATCCTGCCGCCACTACTATCAGAACACCTCGCATCTCTCTTACTTCTCCTTTCCTTTTTATAAGGGGAACACTCCTGCCTTTATGGGCATTATCCCCAATCACACACCGCCTTGAAATAACCAATCGACTCCGCGATCCCCAAGAAGGGGTCTTTCATATCCTTCTCGTATTCCAGGCTGCACATTCCCGTATAGTTCACCTCGCGCATCATCCGAACGAACGCAGGGAAATCAATCTTCCCTCGGCCAATCTCGATGCCGACACCCGCTTTCGAGGCATCCGTCACATCCTTAATATGCACGTCGAACACACGAGTATGATATTTCCTCAAGTCCGCCACCGGGTCACAACCGTTCCGCAAATCGTGCCCGATATCCAAGCACATACCGATGCGCGGATCCAAGTCCTTCGTATGCTCCCATACATCGGTAGCATCCGGGTAAGTCTTGATATCCGGTCCATGCAAATGAATCGCATAGTGGAAATCGTATTCCTTCACCTTCTTGTCCACGTACGGCAACAACTCGTAGTTAGGTACGCCGACAATCAGCTTCACACCTACCCGCCGCGCGTAATCGAAGGCACGGTCTATCTCCGCTTCGCTTTTCATATAAATCGGACCCACGGCATAGCCCGTCACCTTACGCTCCGCGCACTTCGCGTGGAACGCCCGGATTTGTTCATCCGTACTGTCCAACGGCAGATGGAAATCCTTGATACAAAGGAAATGGATATCCAACCGCTCCAACGTTCGCAACGTCGTATCCAAATCGAAGTTCACGAACGTGTAGCCCGCCATTCCCAAACGGAACGGATTCACCGCTTTCGCGGTCTTAGGCTTTATCGGGTCCGGCTCGTTGGCATGGGCCAGGGCGCCGCTTCCCAACAGAAGCGAGCCCGCCAACCCTTGCTTAAAAAATGTACGTCTTGAGTATTTCATGGTCTTATCTTTATACCTTATTATATATATGTATATATCACTTCCCGCTCAACGCTTGGATGCTTTCCTCGATCGACTTGATCTTCGACTCGGCGTCGGCTTGTTTCTTCCGCTCCATCTCGAACACTTTCGCGGGAGCCTTGTTCACGAAGTTCTCGTTGCCCAGCTTCTTCATGACCGAAGCCAGGAAGCCTTGCTGATACTTCAGTTCCTCGCGCAACTTCGCCAACTCCTCTTCCACGTTGATCAGGCTACCCAGTGGCATGGCATATTCCGTGGTGCGCACCAAGAACGAAACCGCTCCGGCCGCTTTCTCCGCTACCGGCTCGATCGCCGAAAGGTTGCACATCTTCGCGATCACGGCATTGAACGCGGCATCGTGCGCACCCAATACCTGCAGCGTCAACGTCTCCTTGTTTGGGATATTCTTCTGCAGACGGATCGTACGGATACCTCCCACGATCTCCTTCACCCGCTCGAACGCCTCCAAGTAATCGGCATCCACCGGCACGATCTCCGGCATCCGGGCCACCATCAAGCTATCGCCCTCCTTACGCGGCTCGATCGCCTGCCACAACTCCTCCGTAATGAAAGGCATGAACGGATGCAGCAGACGCAGCAACGCATCGAAGAAGCCCAACGTCGCCTCGTACGTCGCCTTGTCGATGGGCTGCTGATAGCCCGGCTTCACCATCTCCAAATACCAAGCGGAGAACTCGTCCCAGAACAACTTATAGACTTCCATCAACGCCTCGCTCAAACGATACTTGCCGAACGAGTCGTCCACCTCGGCCACCGTCTTATCCAAACGGGCCTTGAACCACTTCACGGCGATAGCGGCCGCCTCGGGCTGCGCGATCGTCTCGTCGACCGTCCACCCCTTCACCAAGCGGAAAGCGTTCCAAATCTTATTGTTGAAGTTACGTCCCTGCTCGCACAAAGCATCGTCGAACGGAATATCGTTGCCCGCCGGTGCCGCCAGCATCAGACCCATCCGCACACCATCCGCGCCGTATAGCTCGATCAGCTTCAAAGGATCCGGCGAGTTACCCAACGACTTCGACATCTTACGCCCGAACTTATCGCGCACGATACCCGTGAAATAAACATTCTTGAACGGCATCGCGCCCCGGTACTCGTAGCCTGCCATGATCATTCGGGCTACCCAGAAGAAGATGATATCCGGACCGGTCACCAAGTCGCTGGTCGGGTAATAGTATTTAATCTCCTCGTTGTCCGGCTGATTGATACCATCGAACAGCGAGATGGGCCACAACCACGACGAGAACCACGTATCCAGCACGTCCTCGTCCTGCCGCAAGTCGGCCACGGTCAGGTTCGCGTTCCCGCTCTTCGCTCTCGCCAGCTCCAAGGCCTGTTCCGGTGTCTCCGCCACCACAAAGCCACCTTCCGGCAAATAATAGGCCGGGATCCGATGCCCCCACCACAACTGGCGGCTGATGCACCAGTCCTTGATATTCTCCATCCAATAGCGGTAGGTATTCTTGAATTTCGAGGGATAGAACTTGATGTCGTCCTTCATCACCGGCTCCAGGGCGATTTTCGCCAGATGCTCCATCTTCAGGAACCATTGCATGGACAGCTTCGGCTCGATAGGTACGCCCGTACGCTCGGAGCAACCCACCTTGTTCTCATAAGCCTCTACCTTCTCCAGCAGCCCCGCCTCGCGCAAATCGTTCTCGATCCGCTCGCGCACCTCGAACCGATCCATCCCCACGTACAGGCCGGCCGCCTCGCTCAGCGTACCGTTGTCGTTGAAGATATCGATCGAGGGCAAATTGTGCTTCTCGCCCAGCATATAATCGTTCACGTCGTGCGCCGGCGTCACCTTCAGGCATCCCGTACCGAACTCGATGTCCACGTACTCGTCCTCAATCACGGGAATCTCCCGCCCCACGAGCGGCACGATCACCTTCTTGCCTTTCAAATGCTGGTTCTTCGGGTCGTTCGGGTTGATACACATCGCCGTATCGCCCATAATCGTCTCCGGGCGCGTGGTCGCTACGATGGCATATCCTTCCTCGCCTACGATCTTATACCGCAAGTAATACAGTTTGCTATGCTCTTCCTTATAGACGACCTCCTCGTCGGAGAGGGCGGTCAGCGCCTTCGGGTCCCAATTCACCATCCGGACGCCCCGATAAATCAAGCCTTTATTATATAAATCGACGAACACCTTGATGACACTTTTCGAGCGGGTCTCGTCCATCGTGAAGGCGGTACGGTCCCAATCGCACGAGGCGCCCAGCTTACGAAGCTGCTTCAAGATGATGCCCCCGTGCTCCTCTTTCCATTCCCACGCGTATTTCAGGAACTCCTCGCGGGTCAGGTCGGACTTCTTGATGCCTTTATCGGCCAAGCGGGCCACCACCTTCGCTTCCGTAGCGATCGACGCGTGATCCGTGCCCGGCACCCAACAAGCGTTCTTTCCCAACATACGGGCCCGACGCACCAAAATATCCTGGATGGTATTGTTCAGCATGTGTCCCATATGCAACACGCCGGTGACGTTAGGGGGCGGAATCACGATCGTGTACGGCTCGCGGCCGTCCGGTCTCGATTTGAAATAACCATTATCCAACCAATACTGATACCATTTCCCCTCCACCTCGGCGGGATTGTACTTACTCGCTATTTCCATTTCTTTCTATCTATTCTTCTATCTGTCCTATTATGCTTCTTTATCAACACGCCTTAAAACTCATATCGAGGCTTTTCACGGAATGGGTCAACGCGCCGACCGAGATATAATCCACGCCACACTCCGCGTAATCCCGCAACGTATCGAACGTGATGCCGCCGGACGACTCGATCTCGTAACGCCCGCCGACGCGGCGCACCGCCTCTTTCGTACGCTCGATATCGAAGTTATCCAACATGATGCGATCCACGCCGCCCACGCGCAACACCTGCTCCAGCTCGTCGAAATTACGTACCTCGATCTCTATCTTCAGGTTCTTGCCTTTCTCCTTTAAATAATTATGCGCGCGCGTAATCGCCTGCTCGATGCCCCCGGCGAAGTCCACATGGTTATCCTTCAGCAAGATCATGTCGAACAAGCCGATGCGGTGGTTCGTACCGCCGCCCAGGCGCACCGCCTCTTTTTCCATCATTCGCATGCCTGGCGTAGTCTTGCGGGTATCCAGCACACGCGTCTTCGTACCCTCCAACGCCTTCACGTATTTACGGGTCGTGGTAGCCACGCCACTCATGCGCTGCATCACGTTCAGCATCAAGCGCTCCGTCTGCAACAACGACCGCACCTTTCCTTCCACCTCGAAAGCGATATCACCTTTCTTCACCTCGGAACCATCCGGGATAAACACCGTCATCTTCAGCGACGGGTCGAAATCATGAAAGATACGTCGCGCCATCTCCACGCCGGCCAACACGCCATCTTCCTTTACAATCAGGTGGCTTTTCCCCATCGCGGTCTCCGGGATACAACACAAAGTAGTATGGTCGCCATCGCCGATATCCTCGGCGAACGCCAATTTAATTAAATCGTCAATCAGTTTGTCCATCTTATGTATTCGTTATTTATTCAATTCGGATTGATTGTATCATCGTCGTCTGCCCCTCGGCCCGATACGTGATGTTCACCCGGTACTCACCGGTCGAGGTCTTCAACTTCGCGACCAAGAAGCCCGACTCTTTCTTATCCGCGTGATGTACCACCGAGAAGGACGCAGGCTTGTTCGAGCCGAAGAACGCGGAGAGCATCGAAACCGCCTCCGCCCGCCCGCACCGTTTCGAGGCATCGGGCAACGCCATATCCACCTCTTCCGCCATCATGCCGGATACCGCCGCGGCGTCTCCGGCCTTAAACGCATTCGAAATGCCGGTAATATCCGCCGCCCACGCGCCAACCATCAGAAGCGATAAAGCGAACGTAAGTAAAAATCGTTTCATGCAGTCTTCGTTTTATGAGCAAATTATCGACAAAGGTATGTATTTTTCTTGTAACTTCGCCGTTCTTAAACCTGTAATTGTAAGTAGATGAAGATTGGACTAATCGTGATTGGCAAGACTGACGCCCGTTATCTGGTGGAGGCGATCGATGAATACAAAAAGCGCCTGACGCATTATATCCCTTTCGAGATGGAGGTAATCCCGGATATCAAGAACGCCAAGAACCTCTCGGAAGCGCAGCAGAAGGAGAAGGAAGGCGAGCTAATCCTGAAAGCGACACGGCCGGGCGATTACCTTGTCCTATTGGACGAGAAGGGGACGGAGTTCACCTCCTTACGGTTCGCCGATTACTTGGAGAAGAAGACGCACGCCGTCGGTAAACGGTTGGTATTCGTCGTAGGCGGTCCTTATGGCTTCAGCGAGGCCGTCTATAAAGCGGCGGCGGAGAAGATATCGCTCAGCAAGATGACCTTCTCCCACCAGATGATCCGCCTCATCTTCATCGAGCAAATCTACCGGGCGATGACCATCCTCCACAACGAGCCTTATCACCATGAATAAGTAAACAAATCATCATTAGCGAACAATGGGCATCATTCAGTACTGACGATGCCCATTGTTCGTTTCTTATACCGCCTATCGTGAGCATCTTACGATGCCCATCGTTAGAAGAGGACAAAAAAAGGACGCGCCTTGCGACGCGTCCCTCCCTTAACAAAAGAATAAGATTAGACTTAATATCCCGGATTCTGCTCCAACAACGGGTTGGCGCTCAATGTCTGGTAGTTGATCGGATAACGGTTGTAGTTCTCGTTATTCGTAGCCTTGTGGTCCCACCAATCCTCGGTTACGTAAGCATCCCAACGGATCAAGTCGGTACGACGACGGCCCTCGCGCAAGAACTCCTGCAACCACTCCTTCAACATACGATACTTATCCAAGTTGGCGGCGGTCACCGGATCCGGGTCGTTGCCACCCTCGAAGTAACGCTTACGGATAGAGTTGATGATGTCGGCGGCGCCTTGCTTGTCGCCCAGACGCATCTTACACTCAGCCAAGGTGTAGTAAACCTCCGCCAAACGGATAACCGGGCAATCCGGGTTGAAACGCTGGCTGTACTCGCTCTGGTTGGGCAGCGGGCTGATCTTCAGCACGCGCACACCGGAGTTCTCCTCGGCAACGGCGATGTTCGACGGCATATCCTCGTAACGGTCGTAGTTGATGCCCAGCTGGCTCAGCGGAGCGATCTGGTCTACCACTTTCAACACCTGGCCCGTGTACTCGCGGCCACCCATACATTTATAGTCGGGGAAGTCCGGGTTCTGCAACTCGCCAACGATAAACATACCGCGGTATTTCTGTCCGCCCTCGTAGACGTAGAGCTGCTTACGCACGTCCTGGTCGTTGAACGTCTCGTACGGATTACCCACGTTGAACTGGTAGAGGTTGCCCGCCGGGTCGCGGCTCGGTGTCAAGCACAGACCGTTGTTACCGCCAGCGTCCTGCAAACCGCCCAGGTACTGATAGAAGTTATACGGGCAGGTGAAGGCGGTCAAGCCACCGTCGGTCTCACCCGTGGCGTTCTCGCTCGGTACGGTCCAGATAACCTCCGGGCAGGTCTCGTTGCCCCAGCCGAACACGTCGCGATAGTCGTCCGCCATCGCGTACTGTCCGTACTTGCCATCGATGATGTCCTGGCAAAGTTGCGCCGTCTCCTCATACATCGCCTGGCCGATATACGACTCGGCGTTGAAATACAGACGCATCTTCAAGCAAGCGGCCACCGCCTGATGGATGATATTCGTCTCCTGCTCGCCCAGCACGGTCTTCACCGGCAGGTTCGGCATAGATACGTTCAGCAACGAGTCGATGAAGTTGAACGTCTGCACATCGGTCGAACGACCCTTTACCGCCTCCGTCGTGGAGGTGTAGAGCGGCATACCGCCGAACATATCCAGCGCGTCCAGATAGAAGCAAGCCGCCAACACGTTCAGCTGGTTCACCATAGAGGTACGGTCCTCCTCGGTCATACCTACCGCGGCGAAATCCACGTTCTCGATATCCTCCTTCGCGCTCCAAGCTTGGGCGACGCCCATCGTCGTCAAGTCCCAGCCATCCTTGAAGGTGCTGATATCGTCGGCGAACTGGTGGTGGTGGATGTTCTGGTAAACAGCTCCATCGAACCAGTCGTTACCACGGGTCGGCACGCACATTGCGTCGGTACCCAACTCCATACAACGCACGCGGGCGTCGTTCTGCATCTCCCACCAACGCCAGTGCGTGAACGGCCGGTTAAAACGCGACCAAACGGCGTCGGAATTCGTGTAATAAGTCTCCGGGACGACCTGCGAGTAGAACATCGGGTCCACGTCGCACGAGGTGGCCAGCAACAGGCAGGAGGCTCCCGCTAAGAGCAAGTTTTTTATCTTGATATTTTTCATTTTGCCTTATATTTAAAATTAGAATGCTACTTGAATACCTAACGTATAGGTGCGAACCATCGGGTCGCAGTTCCAAACCTTATCTACACCGCCTGTCCATCCGGTGATATTCACCTCGGGGTTGTAGCCGGAGTAACCGGTGATCGTAGCCACGTTACCCACCGTAGCATAGATACGTACCTGGTCTACCAAATCCTTCGTGTACTTCTTCAAGCTCATCGTGTAGCCCAACGTGATCGCGTCGATCTTCAAGAACGAGCCATCCTCCAGGAAGTAGTCGCACAACTGCTTCACGCCGCGGATCTTGTTGTAGCGCTCGTCGCTCAACGCCGGTTTCCAGAGGTTCCATTGTCCCGCGCCGTTCGCGCCTTGGATACCCAAGTACATCGGCCACGTGTTGTAAACGTCGAAGCCAATCCAGCTACGCATGTTGATGCCCAAGTCGAAGTTCTTGTAACGGAAGGTGTTGTTCCATCCCATCATCACCTTCGGCAGGTAGTTGCCAATGTATTGCTTATCGTTCACCGTCTTCTCGCCGGCGGGGATTACCTCGCCATCCTTGTTATAGAGCAGGAACTCACCGTTCTCGTCGAAGCCCGCGAACTTCCAGATGTAGTAAGCGCCAATCTCCGCGCCGTCCTCCAACAAGGAAGCGTCGCCCGGCCAACCCGGCTCGTCGAAAGCATTACCCACGATCTGCGTACCGTCGCCCCAAGTAGAGAGCACCTTACCGCTGTTGTGGCTCAGGTTCAGGTTCGAGGTCCAGGTGAAGTCCTTGGTCTGGATAATGTCCGCGCCAATCTCGAACTCCCAACCTTTACTCTCCATCTCGCCGATGTTCTGCCATTGCTGGCCGTTCGGATACGGAGGCTGCGGCACGTTCACGTTGTACAACATACCGTCGATCTTCCGGCGATAAACATCGAACTTACCGTAGATGCGGTTGTTCAGGAAGGCGTAGTCGATACCGACGTTCCACTCCTTCTTTTCCTCCCAACCCAAGCCCGGGTTCACGTTCGACGTCGGTCCGTAGGTGTACGCCCAACCACCGGTAGGCAACATCCAGTACGCGTCGGAACTCAAGGTGTTCGCCATGTAAGAGGCATCGAAGTCGTTGTTACCGGTCACACCGTAACCGAAACGGAACTTCAAGTCGCTGAGCCAATCGAATTCTTTCATGAACTCCTCGCCGGAGAGACGCCAACCGGCTGATACCGCCCAGAAGTTACCCCAACGATTGTCGGCGGCGAACTTCGACGAACCCTCGTGACGGATCGTGGCCGATAACATGTATTTATCTTGGTACGAATAGTTGGCACGGGCATAGATAGCGAACAGACGCTCGGTGATGTCCTTGGCGGATCTCATGGCCGCCTTACCATCCGCGAGGTAAGTACCCTTACCGAGGTCCCAGAACTTCACGTTGTCCACCAAGAAGTTATAGTTGGTCGCGCTAAAGAACTCGCCATTCTTCTCGAAATACGAATAACCGGCCACGGCGTTGATGTTATGTCCGCCCTCGAAATCCCTCAGGTAAGTGAAATACCCCTCGGAGGTCAGGTTCTCCATCTTCTGGAAGCTCAGGTAAGCCTTACCGGAGCGGTTGTTCGTCACCTCATTCCGGTGGTACCGCGAGTCGAAGCTATGCAACTCGTATTGACGGTTCTCGTAGCCCAAGGTCTGCGTATAGCTCAATCCGGCTACCGGCTTGATGTTCAACTTCATCGTCACCTCCGGCTTGAACCACGTATCGATACCCTCATAGGTGTTCAGCATACGGTCGGCCACGATGTTGTAGTCCAACGTCTCACCCGTCCATACATTGTAACCGCTGGGGCTATCCGGATCGTACGGCGAGCGGGTCGGGTTGTTATACAACGCCTGCTTGAAGTTCGGCTTCAAATCCTCGTCTTGATTATCTTGGTCCGCGTTGTCGTTATTCGTGAACGAGGTACGTTGCGTACGGCGGTAGTCCACGATCGGGCGGATCTCCAACCAACCGTCGAACAACTTGAAGTTGGCGTTCAAACGGCCTCCGTAGTCCTTACGGTCATCCTTAATGGCGATACCCTCGTTGGTCTCGTAGAAGAACGAGGTATATACCTGCGCGTTCTCCGAACCCAACTCCAACGACAAGTGGTGCTTCTGCGAGAAGTTGTCCTTGTTGATCATCGCGTCCCACCAATCGGCGCTGCTTCCGTAGTCCACGATGTTCACGTCGGTACGGGCGCGATACTCGTCGGCGGTCAGCATCTCCGGCTTGCCGTAGTTCTGCTTCTTGGAAAGCTCGGTGCTATAGCGCAGCTTCACCTTGCCGTTCGTGTTCGAACCGCTCTTCGTGGTAATCAAGATCACACCCGAGGCGGCACGCGTACCGTAGATAGCGCCCGCGGAGGCATCCTTCAACACGTCGATAGACTTGATATCGTCCTGGTTCAAGGCGCGGATATCACCGCCGGGGAAACCATCGACCACGATCAACGGCTCCTTACCGGAGTTGATAGAGGTCAGACCACGCAACTGGATGGTCGTCTTCTCGTTCGCTCCACCGCTGTTCGCCATCACCAAACCACTGATCTTACCTTGCAGCGAGGTCGTGATATCGGAACCGCCGACACCCTTCATCATGTCGCTGGCCGAGAGAGACGTCACGGAGCTGGTCACCTGCTTCTTCTCCATCGTACCATAACCCACTACGACCACCTCTTCCAAGGCTTGCGAATCCTCCGAGAGGGTTACCCGGATATTCGTCTGGTTGCCTACCGGTACCTCCTTCGTCTGGTATCCGATATAGGAAACCTCCAGAATCGCATTCGCCGGCACATCCTGCAGGATGACCTGGCCATTCATGTCCGTCACGTTACCATTGGTCGTTCCCTTCACGATAACGTTCGCTCCAATCAGCTCACCCATCGCGTCCGATACGGTAACTGTCACTGTCCTACCATCCTGCGCTACCGACTCGATACGCGGACCGCTCATGAGTCCCGTCTCGTTGGCCGCCCATACCGGGGCCGACGCCATCATCAATAACCCCGTGGTAAGTAACACAGAGCCCGGCCGTAGAAAAACCGGTCTGCCATTGTTTCTTTTCTTGCTACATTTCTCCATTTGGGTTTCTATTAAATTAAAAAAGATTCGATTGCTCTCTTTCTCAAATTCTATTTTTCTCTTTCTCTCTTGTTTACACACTCTTGCAGGGAAGTACTACGGTTCATGAAAAAAGCGAAAGGACATCGTTCGTCAAGAACTTGTTTCCGATTTCTCGAATATTATATTACAAAAAGAACAATAGAAATATAAATTAATGAATGGAAAATATTTTTTGGTTTAAATCCGCTTGCGAGAAAAGAAAATAAAATAAATTCGCGGTGATTATGCACCTGAGAGTGATGGTAATCATGCCGGAAAAGCACCATAGTTCTTGACGGACTTGATGAGTTACGAGGTGCGAATTACGAATTACGAGGTATGAATTACGAGGTACGAATTACGAGGTACGAATTACGCTCCTAATGTGTCGCGATTTTGATGCCCAACGAGCCAAACGCGTCGTGCCCAATATGCTTGGAGTACTATCCGCAACGCACTAAAGTACTATCCGCAACGTACTCTTGTGCGTTGCCCGCCGTACTCCTGGGCGCTGCCTATTGTACTTGCGTGCTTTCCCTATCGTATTTACGAGACTTGCCCAAAGACACGTAGGTAACTTCGCCAACGCACCTATGTTAAAATGCCAATGCACGTAGGTGACTTTGCCCACGCACCTATGTTAAAAGAGGAACACACCTCGCAACTCGTCTTTCGTAACTCGTCATTCGTAACTCATAACTCGTAATTCTCTTGCATATCCCAAGAACTTTCGCTAACATTGCATTATAAAAAATTGTACGAGGCCGCGATAGACACGCGTCCATCCGCGTACCGACCTACATACAGTCTGAATCATCGCGATGAAAAAGAGAGAGATACTATTTTGGGCGATCGCCGCCCTGCTGATTTTTTACTTCTTCCTGGCGTTCGGTGTCTTCACCTTCCTGCGTCAGGAAGAGGGGCAATTGTTCATCCCCACATGGCCGCGCCTGCAGGACCAACTGAGACAAGTGGGTGGTTGTTGCGCCATCGCCGGCCAAGCCATCGTCCAATACTACCGGATGCCGATGGTGGCGGTCGCGGTCCATACGCTCTTGGCGCTCACCCTTGGGCTATCGGTCTACCGCCTGCTGCAAGGCATCCGGCGGGCGGACTACAACCTGCCGCTCGCCCTCTTCCCGGTGTTCATCGTGCTGAAGATGAGCGTCCGGGCCAGCTATCTGGTGGATGGCACCATCACCCTCGCGCTGATGGCGCTCGCCGCGCTCCCGCTACTCCGCTGGCGGACGGGACGGGCCATCGCCCTGTATGGCGTATGCGCCACGCTCTTGCTTTACGCGATAGCGGGACCGCTCGCCCTCTGCTTCGCCCCCCTCTACGCGTTGGCTACGGCGTTGCTCCATGCCGGGGACGGACGGCGCGCGCAAGGCGCGTGGAGTCTGCTACCGGCGGTGGCGTGCTACCTGCTCGGCCCGCGATGGGGCGTACCGGTATCGCTGGCGGAAGGTTTCCGCCCGGAAGAATATGTAAAGATCCAGGCGTTGCCGGACGCCTATATATATAAGGTAGGCCTCCTGTGCGTCGCGCTATGGGCGGGCGCCTTGCTGGCGAGCTTCCTGCTCGCGCGCCTCGACAACGGCTCCCGCTGGCGGAGCGCCGGGCTGACGGCCGTATGCCTGCTCGGGGCGATCGGGCTGGGCCGATATAGCCTGCCCGACACCTTGGACATCCAAAACCGGATGGCCGACGAGGTAGCTTATCTGGCCCGCGAGCGGCAATGGGACGCCCTCGCGCGACGCTTCCGGGGAAAAGAGATGCGAGACTACATCAGCCTGAACTACCTCAACATGGCGTTGGCGCAAAAGGGGCAACTGGCGGAGTCGATGTTCACCTTCGACCAGCGTGGCACGAAAAGCCTGGTGACCCCGTGGAACCAGACGTTCTTTGTCTCGAAGATGCTGTGCGACGTGCATTTCCACATCGGCGACCTGGCCCTGGCGGAGAGCTACGCGATGGACGCGATGGCGCAAGCCAAGCGGGGAGGCAGCGCGTGGATGCTGCGGCGGCTGGCGCAAATCAGCCTGCTGCGCGGCGAATGGGAAGTGGCCCGCAAATACATCCGCCTCTTGGCGGAAATGCCCCTCTACCGCGACTGGGCACGGAAAGCCGAAAGCTATATAGGGCATCCGGAGCGGATGGAGAACGACCCGGAGCTGCGCGGCAAAACACTCCCGCCCACACGGACCGACCAACTGTTCGGGCTGATGACCACCGAGGCGCTTTGGTCGTCCCACCCCGCGGGCAGCATAGGCTGGGAATATTTAGGTTGCCACTACCTGCTGGCGAAAGACCTGCCGGGCTTCCGCGCCTTCATCGAGGCGTCCGGAGCACGGGAGCTGCCCCGCCATTTCCAGGAGGCATGGCTCATCGCGAACGACACGCCGGACAGCTCCGCCCTTCACCCGGCTATCCGCCCCGAGATAGCCCGACGCTACGAGCAGTTGCGCGAACTCCTGTCCATCCGCTCCGCCAGCGACGTGGACATGCGGGCGGTCTACCAGACGTTCGGCGACACCTATTGGTTTTATTACTATTTCAAGATTTTCCAAGATCCCACTAACACAAACGCAAGATGAATCGACTCATTATCTATATCACGCTTTGCCTATCGGTAGCGCTCGGCGCCTGCCAACGCTCACTCCCGCACGACGCGGCACCCGGCGACATCACGCTGTTCCCGGACTACGAGGCGGTCACCGTCCCGGTCAATATCGCCCCGCTGAACTTCCGCCTGCCCGACGAGCGGATGGAAGGAATCGTACAGTTGAAAACCGGCGACAAGCAACTGATAACTTCCGCCCGGAATGGCGCTTTCCGCTTCCCGGAAAAGAAATGGAAAGCCTTGCTCCAAGCGGCGCGGGGAAGCGCCATCGACGTATCCGTCTACTTCAAGGAGCCGGCAAGCGGCTGGCAATTAAAGGAATTTCCCATCTACGTCTCGCCGGACTCCGTGGATGGCTACCTGACCTACCGGCGCATCTTCCCCGGCTACCGGATGTGGCACGAGATGGGTATTTATCAACGCTCTATTGAAAACTTCGCGGAAAAACCCATCCTGACCAACCGAATGACGAACAACAGTTGCATGAATTGCCACGCCTTCCAGGCCGGACGGGGCGAGCGGATGCTGTTCCACCAACGAAGCCATTACGGAGGCACGTACCTCGTGGACCACGACCAAGTGGAGAAAATCAACTGGGCGCCCGACGGGAAGACACGCTCGCTGGTGTATCCCTACTGGCATCCCTCGGGACGGTATATCGCCTTCTCGACCAACGAGACGCACCAGGACTTCCATTTCTCGGACAGCAACCGCATCGAGGTGTACGACGTAAGTTCGGACGTGGTGATTTACGACGTGGAGCGCAAGCGCGTCCATACATCGCCGCTGTTAAGCTCCACACGAAGCTTCGAGACGTTTCCCGCCTTCACGCCCGACGGACAATGGCTCATTTACTGCTCGGCGGACTCGGTACCGGTGCCCGAGCGATACCGCGACGTGAAGTACAGCCTGCTGCGGGTGGCGTTCGACCCCGCTACCGGAACGCTCGGCGAGCGGGCGGACACGCTCTACAACGCCCGCCTCGAAGGAAGGAGCGCCCGCTTCCCGCGGGTATCGCCGGACGGACGGTGGCTGCTTTATACCGTATCGGACTATGGGAATTTCTCGATTTGGCACCGCGACGCAGAGCTGTACCTGATGGACTTGACGACCGGAGCGGTCGACGCATTGCCCACCGTCAATAGCGACGACGTGGAGAGCTATCATTCGTGGAGCAGCGACGGGCGCTGGTTCGTCTTCGCCTCCCGCCGGCTGGACGGGCAGTTCACCCGTCCGTTCATCGTCCATATCGATGCCGAGGGTCGTTGCGGCAAACCGTTCCTGTTGCCGCAAGAGTCGCCCGATTATTACGACGACTCGCTGTTCTCGTTCAACATCCCCGAGTTCTCCCGCACGCCCACCGTCGTCAGCCAGGGCGCCCTCCTCGATGCCGCGAGAAGCGAAGGGGCTATCGTTCGGTAAGCGACCATTCCGAAAACGGCCGCTTCGTCAGCATGGAGTTGTAATAACGGCGGTCGCCTGTGACCTCCTCGCCAAGCCATGCGGGGCGGTCGAACGGCTCGTCCTCGCGGGAAAGCTCTATCTCCGCGAGAATCAAACCCTCGTTCGCCCCATGGAAGACATCCACCTCCCACGTGTGCCCGCCGTGGGGCACCAAGTAGCGTGTCTTGTCAATCAGCCCCGGCTCGCATAGCTCGACGAGCCGTTCCGCGTCCGCGAGGGGAATTTCCCGCTCGAACTCGTAACGGCTCATGCCTTTCTCGTCGCTCGCTCCCTTGATGGTCAGGTAACCTTTCCCGCCCCGGACGCGGACGCGCACCGTGCGCCCCGGCGCCGAGCAGATATATCCCTGCGTGACGCGGGTGGCGCTCACCACACCGGGCATGAAGTCGCCCCGCACCAAGAATTTCCGTTCTATCTCTACCGCCATGACCTATCGAATCGTAACCATGGTCGCCCCGAAGCCGTACTCGCGGAACGAGGCGTCCTGGAAATAATGTTGCTTATATCGGGTATTCAACTCCTTCTCAATCGCCTTGCGCAACACGCCGTTCCCCTTGCCATGAATGAAGACGATTTTCTGCCCCTTCTGGGAGGCGTATCGCTCCATCACCTCGCGGAACTTATCCAATTGGTAATTCAGCATATCGCCATTGCTCAGGCCGTTCGTGTTGTCCAGCAACTGGCCGATGTGTAAGTCCACCTCCAGGATGGCGCTGTCGTTCTTCTTTTTCTTCACGATGCTTTGAGGCGCGCGCTTGTCCTCTCGTGCCTTCCGCTGCATCGCCTCCTGCAATTCCGTGGCGGAGACCAGCAACTCCCTCTCCGGCACATCGTCGCGGACAATCGGATAGAGGAGCGCGTCCTCGTCGAAATAATCGTTCTCCATGAAGCAATGTATCTTGTAGAACTTCACCGTGTCCAAACGCAGCTCCACGCTGATGGCGTTCTTCAAGGCGTACGGTTTATCCTTCTTGAAAGCGATGAGCTGCACGCACACCCGCTCCAGCTCGTTCAAGTCGGCCTTCTCGAACTCCTCCATGAATATCTTCGTATTCGGCTCCACCAGACCGTTGTAGCGGCTCGTCCAGCTGTTGTTCGAGCGGCACATATAATTAAAGGAAAGGTAATAGTTGCTATCGTTCACGAAATACGCCTCATAGCCCGTCTGCTGGAACGCCTTCGGGTCGACCGGCAGGAAAGCCAGATAGACGTTCAGGCGGTCGCCGCCCGGCGTTTCCTCGACCTTCACCTCCTCCGGCTCCTCTTTCCGCGGGGCGGGCACCTCTACCGGCGCCTGTATCTTCGGGCGATTAGCGCTACGCACCTGCATCTCGTTTCCGTCGCCCACCACGACGCACTCCCGTATCAACGCCGGGATCTCGAACCCGTCCTCGTCCTCTACCAATACTTGATCCTTCCCTTGAAAACCTCGCACGATGCCGCCTCCCACGCTATTCAGGAAGCGGACTTTATCTCCTATCTTCATATCGCTCTTTGTCTTTTCAGTTACGAACGCGAAAATAACAATAAAGAAAATAATAAGAAAGAACGCAAGGCAGTGTCCTCCCGCAAAAAAAAATGCGGCGTTCCTTCTTTTTTCCAAACCAAAAAACCTATATTTGCGATAATGTAAAATAAAAGTAAAAATATCATGAGAAAACATTTAATCCTATCGTGTGTCGCAATTCTTTTGTGCTGTCTCACTTTCACAAAAGGTTACAGCCAAACGACAAACCTGATCCAATTGGACGAGAACATCTACCTCCATCCTGCCAAGAACGCTTTGGAAGTCCGGATCTCGAAAGAGGAATTAGTAAACATGGATCTTGATTTGAGACCTTTAAGCCAACAGTTATCAAGACTGTTCAAGGATGATTTCGATGCGTATGTTTTTGTCCGGAACTTGGACGGTACGGAAACGAATTTAGGCGGGTATGCCGTGAACTTGAACAATCAAGTAAAAGGAATCGGCTGCCCTATACTCTTGGATGAAGACTTCGCTACCATGACTCGCTGGAGGGGATTTATCATGTTGACAGGCCTAAGAAATCTTTTCCAAGGTCCATTGTTGCATGAAATTTGCCATCTGTATGGAGGTGCGCCGGATCTGGGACAAGTCAATGTCGATGCGGAAGGGAATGAATACCCGGCGGGAAGCCATTGGGGCATATCGGACATTCATGGATTCCTGGGCGGCTTCGATGCTTCTACATTGTCCGTGTCGGACAACCGTTATCAAGCCACTTGCTGGATCGCCCAGTTCTTCAATGAAGATTTCAACGGTTTCCTTATGGAAGGCCTCTCCACATGGAAATTTCCACCCCTTGAATTATATTTGATGGGCTTAGCGCCGATTAGAGAGGTCCCCGATGTTCATATTTATAAAGGGATCTCCGACACGAACGCGGATTTGATATACAAGAACGGGACGTTCACGGCAAACGAGGTTATCACGTACACGCAAGAGGATTTGTTAGAGAAATGGGGCGAAAGGATTCCAAACTATGCCGATTCCCCGAAAGAGTTCGCCTTCCTGAATGTCATCTTAACCGATGTCCCTTTAACAGACGAGCAATGGGAATTCGTTCAAGAAGACATCCGGAAACAGGAATTACAAGGTAAGACCGGTGAGGAATGGCCCATCAATTTCTGGGAAGCCACGGGAGGAAGAGGAACGATCAAGATGAGCGATATCGACCAATCATTGTATGTCAGCATCACGGCGAATGAATCCATAGAAACCGAATCTCTGGACATCCAAGCGGCAGACGGCGCGATCGTCATCACCACCACCGAGGCACAAGCCGTACAAGTCTATGGCGTGACGGGCGTATGCCACTACAACGCCACGGTAAGCGGCACGGCTACCATCGCCAACCTGCCAGCGGGCATCTACATCGTGACCGCCGGTGGCGAGACGCTGAAAGTTGCCGTACGGTAATATATAGGTAGAGACGTCACACTGTGGCGTCTCTACAATATCAGACACGCCATCCACCCCCTTGGAAGGCACAAAATACCGCTATGACGAAAGCGTATCTTCGATAGCGAATGTTAAATCCAAGCGGTGGGGCGGCATATTCCATTCCTTCTTCCTACTTTCGCGAGCCGACATACGACGAATAAATAACGAGAAATGAGAACACAAGACATACGCATCGAGGAATACGATTACCCGCTGCCCGATGAGCGGATCGCGAAATACCCTTTAGCACGGCGCGACGAGTCGAAGCTGCTGCTCTACCGCGACGGGCAAGTGGGCGAAACGATTTTCAAGCACATCGCGGACTACCTGCCCGCCGACGCCCTGATGGTGTTCAACAACACGCGCGTCATCCAGGCACGCCTCCTCTTCCACAAGGAGACCGGCGCACGGGTGGAAGTGTTCTGCCTCGAACCCGCCGAGCCGCATGACTACGCCCTCATTTTCCAGACCACGGGCCGCTGCTGCTGGACGTGCCTCGTGGGCAACCTGAAGAAATGGAAAGAAGGAACACTGGCGAGAAAGATACAAATAGGAGACGACACCGTTACCCTGCGGGCGGAGCGTCTGGAATCGCGAGGCGACACACACTTGATAGAATTCACGTGGGACGACCCGGCACGTACGTTCGCCGAGGTGCTGGACGCCGCCGGCACGCTACCCATCCCCCCCTACCTGCACCGCGAGACGGAGGCGAGCGACCTGACGACCTACCAAACGGTCTACTCGAAGGTGAAAGGCTCCGTAGCGGCACCTACCGCCGGGCTGCATTTCACGCCGGAGACGCTGGCGGACATCGATGCCCGGGGCATTGGCCGCGAGGAGGTGACGCTGCACGTGGGCGCGGGCACTTTCAAGCCCGTGAAGAGCGAAACCATCGAGGGGCATGAGATGCACACGGAGTTCATCTCCGTCCGCCGCTCGTCCATCGAACGTTTCCGGGCGAACCTAGGGCGTATCATCGCCGTGGGCACCACCTCCGTGCGCACGTTGGAGAGCCTTTACTACATCGGTGTCCTGCTGGAGCGTAACCCGGAGGCCACAAGCGAGGAACTGGTCGTGAAGCAATGGATGCCCTACGACGCGGTGAACAACACGCTCCCCGCGGAGCGCGCCCTCCAGAACATCCTCGACTATCTGGACCGCCACGGGGCGGACCGCCTGGTGACGGCCACGCAAATCATCATCGCACCGGGCTACACGTTCAAATTGGTACGAGGCATCGTGACGAACTTCCACCAGCCGAAGAGCACGCTGCTGCTGCTCATCTCCGCCTTCGTGAAAGGCGACTGGCGACGGATCTACGACTACGCGCTCGCACACGATTTCCGCTTCCTAAGCTACGGGGATAGCTCGTTGTTGCTATAAGCGACTTTTTATCGCGAAAACAAGAAATAACATCAGAACATTTTCATACATTCGCGATATGGGAAATTGGGAAAAACAACAGGAATTAAAACGAGACGGGAAAGAACGAGATAAATCCCGACGAGAAAACATGGGCAAATTCTTTTATGACTTGGCAAAATTAACTTTCGCCGCTATCGTATTAGGAGAAATGCTTGTCCTACAAAAAGACATGTCCGACGCCATAAGCTGGTACATGATTTTAATTGGCTGTATATTAACTTTCCTATCCGCATGGGCGGCGGATAGGATCTTAAAATAAAAGACAATGGAAGGATTAATAATATTATTTTCGATTGGAGTCGTGGTCGTAGGCTCGTTCCTCGCTTGGACTTATACAAAAGCGGGAAAGAAATGGTTGGAAAATCTTTGATAAAAAGAGGGTATGCGTACCCTCTTTCACAACCATTTCCCCAATCTATCCTTACATGTACGCTTGGTTAAAACCCGTCCCTCTTCCGAATCACGAAATCCACGGCGTACTTTCTCAATAAAAACCTCATCGGCAAGCGCATCTTCCGGGAAACGCCTCGTCAATCCTTTCATAGCTATCGTATCCATTGGATGTATCGAACCTATCCATACCTGAGAAATTTTGTTTTTCGCGAAGATAACCATTTGCCTATATTTATACAATAAAGCGCCGGTGGATTCCGTTATATTCGCGTGCACACTATTTTCCGAAACGAGATGAGCATACGTTTTACCTATTATATCATCGGCCTCGTGGCCGCCACTTTCCTGTTCTCCTGCAAATCGGCGAAGTTGAGCGACGCCGAGGAGAAGCAACGCATCGGCGAGTACTTCGAGGCGGCGGCCATCTACCGCAAGGTCTACACGAAGACGCCGCCCAAGAAGCGCGACCTGCGCGGCTACATCGCCTTCCGCATGGCGGAGTGCAACCGCTTGATCAACAGCACGGCGAAGGCCACCAGCGCCTACATGAACGCCATCCGCTACGACTATCCGGACAGCATCGTTTACCTACGCCTCGCCCAGATGCAGCACAAGAGCGGCCGCTACGCCGAGGCTATCAAGAACTACGACATCTATATGGAGAACGACCCTTCCAGTTTCCTCGCTATCAACGGCATACAGGGCTGCGAGCTGGCGCCGGGATGGAAGGAGAACCCGACTCGCTACGAGGTGAAACGCATGGACAAGTTCAATTCCCGCCGGGGCGAGTTCGGCCCCATGCTGACGGGCGAGAACTATGACCAACTCTACTTCGCCTCCTCCCGCTCGAAGGACAAGGACGAGAAGGTGAGCGCCATCACGGGACAGAACAACAACAACCTCTACCTCGTGAAGCAGAACGAGAAGGGCGAGTGGCTCGCCCCCGAGGAGCTGGAGGACGAGGTGAACACGGAATACGATGAGGGAACGCCCTCTTTCTCGCCGGACGGGAATACGATGTATTACAGCTATTGCGCGCAAGACCCCGAAGGGCCGCGCACGGCGGAGATCTATATTTCCTCACGCAGCAGCGCCAAGTGGGGCAAGGGCACCCGGGCGATGATCGTGAAGGACTCCGTGACCGCCTTGGGGCATCCCTCCATCTCGCCGGATGGCAAGTACCTCTACTTCGTCTCCGATGCCGTAGGGGGCTTCGGCGGGAAAGACCTCTTCCGGGCACGCGTGGCGGGCAGCGATTTCGGGCCGATGGAGAACCTGGGCGAGGATATCAACACGCCGGGCGACGAGATGTTCCCGTACGTCCGGGATTCGGTGACGCTTTACTTCGCTTCCAACGGGCATCCCGGCATGGGCGGCCTCGATCTTTTCAAGGCGACGCAGGACAGCACCGGCCGGTGGCACGTGGAGAACATGGGCGCGCCCATCAACTCCATGGCGGACGACTTCGGCATCACCTTCGCCGGCAAGGCGGAGCGGGGATTCTTCAGCTCCAACCGCAACGACGCCCGCGGCTACGACCATCTGTATTCTTTCGAGCTACCGACCATCACCATCCTCATCGAGGGCATCGTGAGCGACGTGGACGAGTATCCTATCGAGGACGCCACCATCCGCATCGTCGGGAGGGACGGGCTGAACGTGAAGGTGCCGGTGAAGAAAGACGGAACGTACCAGGTGGAACTGGAACGCGACATCCGCTACGTGATGATGGCGAGCGCCCGCGGCTATCTGAACCAGAATTTTGAGCTAAAGACCGGCCCGGAGGAGAAGAATGAGACCTACATCGTGGATTTCTTCCTCTCACCTATCAGCAAGCCGGTCGTTATCGAGAACATCTTCTATGATTTCGACAAAGCGACACTCCGCCCCGAATCGAAAGAGGCGTTAGACGAGATGATCAAGGTTCTGAACGATAACCCGAACGTGACAATCGAGCTGGGCGCGCATACCGACCGGAAGGGAACGGACCAATACAACGAGCGATTGGCGCAACGCCGGGCGCAATCGGTGGTGGATTACCTGATAGCCGGTGGCATCGCGGCGGATCGCTTAGAGGCGAAAGGCTACGGCGAGAGCGTCCCGAAAACCATCAACAAAAAGATGGCGCGCGAGTTCGACTTCTTGAAGGAGGGCGACGTGCTGACGGAGGAGTTCATCCTCAACCTTACCCCCGAGCAGCAAGAGATAGCCGACCAAATCAACCGCCGGACGGAGTTCAAGGTACTACGGACAAATTACAATTTATTCTAAACGCGGTCAATCCGCCTCGAACAATCGCCTAAAAGTCGAACGTCAGGCTCGCGGGCGTATTGTCCGAGACGAGAATCGTATATTCCTCCGTCAAGGAAACGCCGTTTTTCACCCGCTCCACCGTGACGACGTTCTCCTCATTCAAGGCGAACGGAATCGAGAACGTACGCTCCTCCCCCGAATAATAGCCGTCGGAGCGCAACTCATAGTCCTTGTCGGCGCAAGCCGTGCCCAAGCCATACGGCAGCGTGTTCGTGAGCCGGAAATAGTCGCCGTACGCCTCCGGAACGAATCCGCGCAACGTCACTTGAATCATCCGCTTCCGGGGCACGTATACATCGTACGTATACGTCGATGCCTTCTCCGCCGGAATATAACTAAAACCGACAATCGTCCTCAAGTCGCCTTCCGTATCGCCCGGCACGTCGTACATATCGCCCGGCAAGATATACACCTCCGGATTCAGGTTCCTCAAATCGAACGCCAAGTGATACGATTTAGAAAGACCCTCCTCCTCCGTCGTCTCGTCGTCCTTTACCAGGAAATGCAACCGGTACGCACCCTTCTTATCCGTCTTGACCTCCGCTTTGTGGCGGACGTTCGGCAATTGTAGCCATCGCTGCTCTTCATAATCCACCCTCACCACGACATCGGCGAGCGGCTCTCCATTCGTACTCCGTACCTCCCCCGTAATGACGGTGCTCTCCGCGGTCTCCTCCGCCGCGAAATCCCATTCCTCCTTGTCGCAGCCTGTCCATGCCATCAGGCATAGCGACAAACAAAGGTTTTTGCAAAAATCCTTCACTCTCATCTGTCTCCCTCCTTATTTTCTTTATGGACAAAGACGAGAAGAGGCCGCGTAACGTTGCATTACACGACCTCTTCCTACTGAATTATTTCTCCTTACTGCACGGAGAACTTATAGATGCACTCGCTCTTATACGTCTCGCCCGGCTTCAAGACTACGCTTGGGAACGAGGGTTGGTTCGGGCTGTCCGGATAGTGTTGCGTCTCCAGGCACAAGGCGCCGCGATGCGGATACACGATGCCCAACTTGCCCTTATCGCCGTCCTTGCTCATCGAGTTGCCGGCATAGAACTGGATACCCGGCTCGTTCGTGTAGACCTCCATGACGATACCGCTCGTCGGAGCGACCACCTTCGCCGCTACCTTCGTGATGTCGCCGCCATTGTTCAGCACCCAGTTGTGATCGTAGCCGCCGCCGTATGTCAACTGCGTGAACGCGTCGTCGATATGGTCGCCCACGGTAATCAGCTGGCGCAAGTCCATCGGCGTGCCTTCCACCGGCTCGATACCCGTAGGAATCAGCGTGGAATCCACGGCCACGTACGTATCAGCGTCGATCATGATCTGGTGATCCATGATGCGCGAGCCGGGAATGCCGGAAAGGTTGAAATAACTGTGGTTCGTCAGGTTCACCACCGTAGCCTTGTCCGTGGTCGCCTCGTAGCGGATGTCCACGGCGTTGTCGTCCGTCAACTTATACGTTACCTTTACGTTCAGGTTGCCGGGGAAGCCCGCCTCTCCGTCTTTCGAGAGGTAGGTCAGCTCCAACGTCTGGTCGTCTACCTGCTTGGCGTCCCACACCACGGCGTGATAGCCCTTCGGACCGCCATGCAAGCAATGTCCGTTATTATTCTGGGGCAATTGATACTCGGTCCCGTCGAGCGAGAATTTCCCGTTCGCGATACGGTTGCCATACCGGCCGATCAATCCGCCGTAATTGTTATCCGGATAAGCCACGTACTGGGCGATATTATCGTAGCCCAACACCACGTCCGTCAGCTTGCCATTCTTATCCGGCACCATCACCGACACTAAGCGTCCGCCCCAGTTGGTCACGCAGGCCTCGGCGCCTTTCTGGTTTTTCAACACATACAAGGCGGTAGGCTTGCCATCCACCTCCGACACGAAATCAGACTTCCTCAAGCCCGAGAGCGTTGTCTCCTCTGTTGTCTCACTTGTTCCTGTCTTTCCGCCACAAGCGGCCAGCAGGCACATCGCCATAACAGCTACAAAAAGTTTCTTCATCTTTCTTATCTTATTAAAACCTGTAAAATCTCTCTCTTTTAGAAAGCGGGAGCAAAGATACGCACTATTCGCGAGCTCTATCCCAAGCCCCCGCCACATTTTTATCGCGCGATATGCCTTATTCGGATAATGATTGTATTACCTCCTGGTTAATCCGGCGTATTTCCGCCTCATTAATCTTGATAACCTTTCGGTCATACGTCATCAACCCGTTTACCTCGCCCTCCACATCCGTGGTCTGCGTATACACCGCGGCGGAGAAGCCCTTCGGTATCAAATCCTTCAGCTCGCGGGCGTATCTCACGTACTCGGCTGTCACCTCGTCGCTATTCTTGAACTGCACATAGCCCCAGTTACGTTTGTTCCACCACAAATGGTCTTGCACCGCCAAGCCGATACCGCCATACTCGCCCAAGGCGTTCACGCGGGCCGGGTCGAACAGGAACATCCGCGGGTTCGGATAGTTATGCAGGTCTAAGATATCGCCGCAAGCGCGGAAATTACCGCCACTGGCCGGATTGACCAACCGGGAGGGGTCGTAGGCCTTTGTCCACTCGGCCGCTTTCTCGGTATCGAACTGTCCCCAAGCCTCGTTGAACGGTACCCACACCACTACGCAAGGATTCGAGATGCAAAGGTCCATAATCTCCTTCCATTCTTGGTAGAAATTGTCGATAGAGGCTTGCGTGCGCTCCTTGTCCGTACCGCCGTTGTAGGTATGGGGCGCCCACTGGTTGCCCATATCGCCGCTCGGCATATCTTGCCAAACCAGCATTCCCTCCTTATCGCAGTGATAATACCAACGCGCCGGCTCTACCTTTACGTGCTTGCGAATCATATTGAAACCCCACTCCTTTGTCTTCACGATGTCGAAGCGCAACGCCTCGTCGGTGGGCGCTGTATAGAGTCCGTCGGGCCACCACCCTTGGTCCAATGGGCCGTACTGGAAAAGGGGCTTGTTGTTCAAGTACATCCGCACGATGCCATTCGCATCGCGCTCGGCCGATATCTTCCGGAAGGCGGTGTACGATTTCACCTCGTCCACCTTCTTGCCGTCCTTTAGCAGGCTCACCTTCATATCATACAAATAAGGATTGGAAGGCTCCCACAACGTGGGCGACGATACGGCCAGCCGCAGTTCCTTCCCCTCGATGCCCTTGGCGGAGGCGACCACCTTCCCTTTGTCCAACAAGCTCACCTCCACGATGTCCGAGGCGGGCGAGGCCGTGCAGGCGCCAACCGTGACGTTCAGCACGCCCGTGTCGATATCCGGTATCGCCTTGATGGAGGTGATGTGCGAAGCCGCCACCGGCTCCAGCCAAACGGTCTGCCAGATGCCCGTCACCGGCGTGTACCAGATGCCCTCCGGCTCGGCCACCTGCTTACCGCGGGGCTGGTAGCCCTTATCCGTAGGGTCCCACACGCGCACCACCAGCTTGTGCGTGCTCTTCCCTTTCAAGAAAGGAGTTATGTTTAACGAGAATGGCGTATATCCGCCCTTGTGCGAGCCTATCAGGATATCGTTCACGAACACGTCCGCCTGCCAATCCACGGCGCCGAAGTTCAGCATCACATCCTTGCCTTTCCAGGCGGAAGGGACCGTGAAGGAGCGTTTATACCACAACTCGTTCTTCTCGCCTACCTCTTTCCCCACGCCGGACAAGGACGACTCCACGGCGAAAGGTACCAATATCTTCCCATCGAACCGCTCCGGCTCGGCCGCGCCTTTGGGCGCTATGGCATACTCCCACTCGCCATTTAAGTTTTGCCAATCCGCGCGCTCCATGCCTGGACGCGGATATTCGGGCAATACGTTCCGGGGATCCAGTTTCTCCGCCCATTCCGTCTTGATTTTATCGCCAACGGGCTTCCATTGCGCGCTCGCGCTTCCGATCAAGGCGAAAGCACATACCGCTAAAATCAATTTTCTCATGATACGATTGTTTTAAATATAGATTGAATACATTTTTACGCGGACAAATTTACATAGAAAGTTTGAACGACAAAAGAAAGGGATGCTAATAGATTTACGATACACATAGAAGAGATATGAGACAACACGATTACACGAGGACACATGAGAGGAAAACGCTGTTCGGACTGCTCGATTACAGGATTGGGCGCTTCCGGAAACAAGGGAAAGAGAAAACGGCGGAGAACTACGCGACCGCGCTAAGGAACTTCCGCCTGTTCCGAAAAGGGAAAGACATCCTTCTGCGCGACTTGTCGGCCCACGTAATGATGGACTTCCAGGCCTATCTGCTCGACAAGGGGCTGCGACGGAACACGGTATCGCTTTATATGCGGCAACTCCGGGCGGCGTACAACTACGCGCTGGACGCGGGCATCATCACGGTCGACCGGACCCCTTTCCGGAATGTGTTCACCGGCGTGGAGAAGACCCGGAAACGAGCCTTGAAAGCTAACGTCGTACGGAAACTAATCCGCTACGACCCGGACGAGGACAAGAACCTGGAGTTCGCCCGCGATATGTTCCTATTCAGCATCTTCATGCAAGGGATGTCATTCGTCGACATCGCCCATCTGACCCAGGAGCAAATACGCGACGGCAAACTCACCTACCGCCGGAAGAAAACGGGCAAAAGCCTTACCATCGTCATACCGCCTTGCGCGCAAGCCATCATCGACACGTACCGGGTAAAGCATCCGGACTGCCCCTATCTCTTCCCGATTCTCTTCGACCCCGAGAAAGGGAAGGAACGGAAATTCGCCAGCGCCCTGCGGACGTACAACAACCGCTTGCGGCGGATTTCCGAGGCGCTGAAGCTCGATACACCGCTCAGCTCTTACGTGGCGCGCCACAAATGGGTATAGCTTAAATTTGAGAACATATCTCATTGAAACACTGCAATATAACAAGAATAACAAAAACAAGGATAACAAACAGGTAACATTTTGATTGAAAAAAATGTCTTACCAAGAGCAAGGAAGCCTGCCTATCAAGTGTACAAAGATAATGGCTTCAACTTGATTTTTTGCCTTCCAAAAGAAAAAGTTTTAGCTGTTGATGGTGAGGTTTCCGTGGGGGTATCGGAAGTCCTTGTTGGCCGATTGACTAAGATTCTCTAACCATGCTTGATTACGCAAGCTGAAGTTAAAAAAGTAAGTTTAGAGTATTCTTGTATATGTACTACAAGGAACAGAGTAAACCTCTTGCTGCATTACTTCTACGATGAACAGCAGTCCTAATAAATAGGTTTAATCACATCTTGTATATATAGTACAAGGACTGAGTCAAACTTGTTGGTGTTGTATTGCCTCTTTAAATCAGTTTAAAAGGATAGGCTTTGTTGGAGTCTTGTATATATAGTACAAGGAATGGACTAAACCACTTTGCCTGTTGCACCAGCCTTTCTTTTTTGGAAGGCAAAACCTATTGCTCAGACTTTGATTTTGATGATTTCGCTGAGGTTTGTGGAATATTGGCCAGACTTGTGCTCGCTCTTCAGGTGCCAGCGTTTGTCTGTGCCTTGGACTGCCACTTTCACGGTATTGAAACCATTCCGTTGGTTAATGGCATCAATGGCTGCTGCGAGGCGAGCTTGCTTGTCACGGTCGATTGAGTCGAACAGAACAGTCTGCACTGCCGTATCGGAAGTGATACCCCACACGATGACACCGGCTTTCTTGTAGTAGTATCTGCCATCCTCCCGCCATTCGGAGCGGAGTGCTTGGACGGCTGCTGCCACCAACTCCAACTGGTCGTTGGTAGGCATGGACAATGTGATGGTGCGATTGATGGTGTGGCTTGGCACATCGTTGCGGAAACGGCTGGTGTAGGCGAATACGGTCAATTGGCCGCAACGGCTCTTTTGCTCCCGCAGTTTGCGGACGCATGAAGCGGCAAAATTGGCCACCGCTTCTTCCACCACTTTCAACTCCGACAAGCCGCTGTCTGGAAAACTGCGGCTGGTACAGATGCTTTGCTTTTCGGGCAGTTCGCTGATGTCTATGCAATTTTCGCCACGGAGTTCCTTCCAAGTCCTCACGCCTGTCACGGTGAGCAATCGCCTCACGCGGTTTTCACTCCACTGCGTGAAATCCCATGCCGTCTTGACACCATAGTACGCCAACTTCTTTGCCGAACGTCTGCCTATCCCCCACACATCGGCAATGTCGAAACCTTGCAACGCTTTAATGCGCTTCTCCTCGGTGTCGATCAGACAGACACCCTCGTAGCCTTTGTATTTCTTGCCATACTTGCTGGCCACCTTTGCCAATGTCTTAGTCGGGGCAATGCCAAGTGTGACAGGGATGCCCGTGCCCTTGCCGATTGTGCGCACGATGCGCTTGCCGTAGTCACGCAGTTCTTCCCCACTGCCCATGCCGGTAAGGTCGATGAAGGCTTCGTCTATGGAATATTGCGTCAGTTCGGGCGTGAACTCCGAAAGCAGCATCATCACCCTGCGGCTCATGTCGCCATAGAGCGTGTAGTTGGAGCTGAACACGGCCACCCTTTCACGCTCCAGTAATTCTTTGGCTTGGTAAAACGGCATCCCCATTTCTATGCCCAACGCCTTTGCTTCGTTGCTGCGGGCAATGATGCAGCCGTCGTTGTTCGAGAGCACCACCACGGGCTGTGTCCTCAATCCCGGATTGAACACTCGTTCGCACGAGCAATAGAAATTGTTGCAGTCCACCAGGCCGAACATGGTTCATTTCCTCCTATATTGGCGTTTGATGTTATAAGTCAACACGCCCCACACGATGAAATTGTTATCCTCCGTCACCTTGATGGGAGGATAGTCCTTGTTGGCAGGCATCAGCCACAGGCAATCGCCCTTGGTGTCGAATTTCACCCGCTTCAACGTGAACTCCCCGTCAATATAGGCCACCACGATGTCGCCTTCCTGCGGATCGATAGCCTTGTCTATCACCAAAAGGTCGCCGTCGTCAATGCCGCAATCTTTCATCGATTCACCTACGGCACGGGCATAGAACGTGGTGGCAGGATGTCGCACCAGTTCACGGTTCAGGTCTATGCTCTCGGTCATATAGTCTTGGGCTGGTGATGGGAAGCCTGCACGTATGCCGCCATCGGCAAAGTCCAACGGCAGTTCGCTGCTTAAATCGGCGGAATAGAGAATGAGCCTTACCCCGTCCTCCTTTTGTATTTCGGGATCATAGATAACTGTCTTATGTGAATCTTCCATTTTCTGTTTTTGTTGCATTACCATTCGGTTTGCAAAATTACCATTTTTATGCACTTGTCCGTCCTTATTTTATGGTTTTCCACACTTTTACAATGGTTTATCTCCTTTATAGGCTTGCCTTTCGCCAAAGGCGACCGAGCCTTTTTCCCGATGGCAGTCTTGTGCCTTGCCTCCATCGTATCTTGGGTTTGGGTTGATGGGCTGTCTTTCCCTGATTTCTACCCCATAGCTTCGGAACGGCACACTGTCAACCGTTCTGCCCACATTTCCAATCCGTCAGCCTGATTTTCGGAAATGGCCTCTCAATGGCAGAGCGACCTTTTTCGACTAACATCGGTATCACTCCCTCTCTTGCGGCTTCCACGATGCAAGCGGAGGTTGGAATCGTTGTCCCATCCTTGGCTCATAGCAAAAATCCATCGGATCGGGCTTTCTTTTTTGGAAGGCAGATTATCTGGCATCCTTCTGCACGGCCTGTGACTGAATTTCCGTGTTGCTTCTTGCATGGCCGTCGTTTACCGAAGCCACAATATTTTTCCATGATGCAAAGATATAATGCAGCACGCCGATGGCGTTACGGGACACTGGCGTTCTGACCAATGGCGTGCACGAAAATCTTCCGACATTTTCCGCTTCACATAAAATGTTGCGTATTTGCGTGCCTTCCTTGGTGCTGCCCTATGCCTGCAATATCTTCTTGCATCCGTAAAAATTAATTGTTCAACTTCTAAAAACTTACAGTCATGAAGCAAGTAGAAAATTCTTTCGCCATCACAGGCTTTATCGCAAAGGACGCTGAAATCCGCACGTTCACCAACAATGATGTTGCCCGTTTCCCGATGGCAATCGGCCGCAAGGACACCAAGGACAACGCCACCAACCGCGTATCCGCTTTCATCAACGTGGAAGCCTGGCGCAAGAGCGGCAGCGCATCGTTCGAGTTGCTGAAAAAGGGTACGCTGCTCACCATTGAGGGCTATTTGAAACCCGAAGAGTGGACTGACAGGAACGGTGTCAAGCAGAACGGCATCAAGTTTGTGGCCCAGAAGTTCTACGAGGCGGTGGAGAAACCGGAAAAGGCCGAGAATCCCCAACCCAAGAACCGCGCCAAGAAACAGAAGGAGGCGGCATAGACCGCTTCCACCTCAGTAAAGAGCGGCTTCGGCCGCTTTTTTCATGCTCAAAGCACGACGCATTACCCTTTTTGAAAATAGTCTGCTCCTGTTCTACCAGTCCCCACTTATTATACAGGCTATTCCTTATACCGCCCTCGTGCCATCACCGTCTGGTTTTACTGATGCAAAGGTCGGCCATCGCGCCTGATGCTTACGGCTTGAAGTGGATTTCTTGCAAATTCTTCCTCCTTGCGGAGCGTAATTGGCAAGAAAAGCCGCAGCATGAGGCTTCACCGATAACCGGAACCTGCATCGATAAAACCCGAATCGGTCACGGCAAGTAGAACCGATGACAGGGGAAAGTTTAACATTGAACAAATCTAAAATTATGTACGATTACGACAACAAAGAAGATTTTGAGCAGTACGGCAAGCATTGCTGGCTGTTGACCCCGTGGAAAGGCTACCGCTCGGCTACCATAGTCGGACAGACCGACAAGGGCTATATCGTCCAAGTGAGCAGCGGAGCGGAGATAGAGGTTTATCCTGATGAAATAGAGATTGATTAACCCCAAAGCATACCTATATGGAAAAGACAACCGAGAAGATACCCACATGGAGCTTATGCTACCTTATCAATGACGATGCAAGTGGGCTTTCAGATGAAGAAATACAAAGCATCAACCGCTGGCAAAAGGAATTGGGCGTACAGATAGTTTCGCCCTGCATGGACGATAAGTGCGACACGCACCCCTACTTTTCGCATTGCCCTGCTTTCGGCTTGCCGACAGAGGTAGTGGACTGCGACATTCTTTATATCCAACCGACCAAACAATGACAACAATGAAAGGAACTGAACATTTCAAACAGACCATCAAGTCCTACTTGGACGAAAGAGCCAAGACGGACGAACTCTTTGCCGTGGCTTATGCCAAGGAAAACAAGAACTTGGACGATTGTGTAACGTTCATACTCAACCAAGCCAAAGCCATGGCCGATGAGGGCGGCGTAGGGATGGCAGACTGCGAAGTGTATTCGCTTGCTTGCCACTACTTTGACGAAGATGACATCGATGTCGGCAAACCTATCAACTGCGGCGTGATAGTCAACCACAAGGTGGAACTCACCGAGGAAGAGAAAGCCGAGGCAAGGCAGAGAGCCATTAGCCAATACCAAGCCGAGGAATTGCGCAAGATGCAACAACGCAAGAGCAAGCCAACGGCAAAGCCACAAGAAACCAAATATGCAGAACCTAACCTATTCGGCTTTTGAACATGAAACCACGCAACAAATTCGAGAAAGCGGTGCTTGCCCAAAGCGGCAAGCTCCGCCCCTTGACAAAGACGCAACTGAAATGGGCGTTCCGTGAGTGCGTCAGCCACTTTGCGCACCGATTGCCCAAAGGTCGTACAACCTGCATGGACTGCGGGCATAGCTGGCATATGGAACAGCAAAAGGAACATTGCGTTTGCCCGAAGTGCAAGGCCAAGTTAGAGGTCAAACAGACCCATGTCCGCAAAGTGAAACAGAAAAGCTATTTCACCGTGCTTGCCAAGTGCGGTGAATACCAAACCCTGCGCATGTTCCTGTTAGTGGCGGAAATGGAGAAAGGCTGCAAGGCTGCCCCATACGCCTTGGAAATCGGGCAGTATTGGTGGAATGCCAAAGGCAAACAGACCCTTGTCGCCATTCAGCGCATATTGGGGCGGTATTTGGACACCTTTTCTTTCGGTTCGCCGATGGCCATTAGGGGAGACAACAATGTGTACCGCCATATTGCCACTTTTGACACCTGTCCGAGGTGCAGCGTCATTGAATCCTTGCAAAGAAACGGTTTCCGCAGCGACTTGCAAGGCATTGAACCGGCAAAACTCATACCGGCATTGCTGGCCAACCCGAAAGCTGAAACTTTACTGAAAACCGGACAATATGACCTGTTGCGCCATTGCTTGCACTCATCAACCCGCTTGGAAGATTACTGGCCGTCTGTGAAAATCTGCCTGCGGAATGGATATACCATTACAGACGGCTCTATGTGGTGCGACACCATAGACCTGTTGAAGCGTATGGGCAAGGACACCCGCAGCCCGAAATATGTTTGCCCTGCCGACTTGAAAGCGGAACACGATAAGTTGGTGGAACAGCGTAACCGCAAAGAGGAACGTGAACGGCTGGCACTGCAAAGAATGGAAGCCGCCCAATACGAGAAAGACTACCTGCTGCAAAAAGGCAAGTTCTTCGGCATAATCATCACGGACGGCATCCTGAACGTCAGAGTGTTGGAGAGCGTGGCAGAGATTGCGGAAGAGGGTACACTGATGCACCACTGTGTATATGCCAATGCTTACTACCGCAAGGAGAACTCGCTGATATTGTCGGCTACCATCGGAAATAAACGCATAGAAACAGTCGAGGTGGACTTAAAGAAACTTTGTGTAGTGCAGAGCCGTGGCGTGTGCAACCAAAACACGGAGTATCACGACCGCATCGTCAACCTTGTGAACAGCCACATGAATTTGATTAGGCAACGGATAAGTGCTTAATCGCCATCAGGCAAGGCATATCGGGAAAATTCCCGGTGTGTCCTGCCTCCCTGCCTTCTCCTGTTATATCCCTTTTCTAAAATCCACGCCTCTTATATCCATCTTCGATGCCCACGGTTTGCCCTATACCATAGGAATGACGGTCTGTGCCGCAGGCCATGCCGCTGTAAACGGCGGCGCGGCTTCCGCGTCATGGGCAAACGGGAACACGCCCGTATCCCAGTCGGCGTACAAGTCCGCTGACAGGGATTGGGCAAGTTCCCCTGTCTGTTTGCCCGGCATCCCGTCCGTTCCTATTTGGCAAGCCGACCTGTTATACCCCTTTTATATTCCGCTTTGCACCTACTGTTTTAGGTCAGTATATCTTCTTTGAACAGGTCAGTATTACTCTTTCCTGAAAGAAGATATGCTGGCCCACTCATACCAGTATATCTTCTCTTTTCTATCGGCTTCATTGGAATAGATGCTTTCCACCAATCGATGCCCTCGCAGGTTATTTTGCTGCAAAATAAATGTGGCGTGTCTTGTCGTTGCAAACCGGCCTTGGCAGAAATCTTCCTTGTCGCTTCACTCCAAGCGTATTTCTGCCGTCCTGTTTGCCGAAAAGCCATTCCGCCCCATTCCGGAGGCAGAAAAATAACCTGCAAGGGTCATCGAAATATGGCCGAGAGCAGGGGAAAGAACAAAATTTGTCAAATATGAAGAATATGAACTACAACAAATTGCAAGCATTGGAGGCAAACACGGCGGCCATCGAAACAGCCTACCAAGTGCGGAATGAGAAAAGGACGGCGACAGCAGCCGAGCGTGAAACCCTATCCCTGTATTCAGGATTTGGGGGCATCAAGGAAGTGTTGGACTTGGGGACAAACGCCCCTATGACCGAAAAGATGAAACAGGCTTTAGACCGTCTTGTATGTGTACTGCAAAGCATAGCGCAGGGCGACGAAACACTCTACAAGGAACTCGTGGATAGCATCAAGACATCTGTCCTCACCGCTTTCTATACTCCGAAATTCCTCATAGAGGCAGTCGCTAACCAAATACAAGCCACGTTCCAAACCCACGGCTTACAGATGAAATCCTTTCTTGAACCATCGGCAGGCATCGGCGGCTTCCTGCCAGTGGCAATGCCCGACACCTACAAGGCGGCTTTTGAAAAGGATTTGGCGACAGGGCTTTTGCTTTCAGCCTTGCAGCCCGATACTCAAACGGTCATTGACGGCTTTGAAACCATTGGCACACAGGAGTTGGAGCATGGCACGTTCGATGTGATAGCGTCCAACATTCCTTTCGGCACGATAAACGTGTTTGATGCGGACTTTGAGCGCAGGGGAACGCCCTACAAGCAATCCCTCAAAGCCATTCACAACTATTTCTTCATCAAGGCGATGGAACTGTTAAATGAGGGTGGTTTGTTGGCTTTCGTCACTTCAAGGGGCGTGGCGGACAGCCCGACCAACCGCTTTGTGCGGGATTACTTGGTACACCATGCCCATATCATTACCGCCTTACGTTTGCCCGACACGCTTTTTTTGCAGACAGGCGGCATCGAGGTGGGCAGCGACCTGTTTATTCTCCAAAAGGACAGTCATAAGCAGAACCTCACCACACGTGAACGGCTTTTCTTGGAGGTATGCCGTGAGCGCACATCGCAGGGGCTGGAAACGGAACATTCCAACAAGGCTTTCACCCTGCCCCAAAGCACACTTGCCACTGGCTCTGCCATCGGCACAAACCAATTCGGCAAATTGGTACGCAAGTACGAGTGGAACGGAACAAGGGAAGCCATGCAACAAAGGCTTGCCGAGATACTTAGTGCTAATTTCGCCCACTATTTCAAGCCCTCCCTGTTCGGTGGGCAAAAGCAAGCACAGCCACAGCAGGGAGTGATGTTGTCCCTTTTTGACCTATTCGGGGAAAGCATGGCAGCGACACAGCCCAAACCCAACACAGGCAAGCGGCCCTACACGGACAAAATGCCCGATTGGATGAAAGACGGCGCATTGGTGTTGTTCGAGGGGCAGCTTGGCACTATCCAAAGCAAACGAGCCGACCGTTTTTCCGAGCTGACCGCATGGTTTAATCCTATAAAAGTCAACGGTGCGGACATGGAACGTGCAAAAGACTATCTTCCTGTGCGCAAGGCTTATTTTGAACTTTCCACATTGGAGAGCGAGCAAAGAACCGAGCAACCCTTGCTCCGTGAGGAACTGAACAAGGCATACGATGCGTTTGTTTCCAAATGGGGCAACTTCCACACGGACGGCAATAAGGAACTGATGACGCTTGACAGCATGGGCGTGGAGGTGTACTCCATCGAAATGCAAGTGCATGGCGAGGTGATGAAAGCTGATATTATGTATGAACCTGTGGCTTTCAAAAAGATAGATGTGTCCGTTCGCTTAACACCGATGGAGGCTTTGGCAAGCAGTTTGAACTATTACGGCAAGGTGAACATGGATTACCTTGCGCAATCGACAGGCAGCAGCGAAAGCGAAGTGATAGAGGCGTTGGAGGGTGAAATGTTCTACAATCCCGAAACAGGTACATGGGAAGAGAAAGGGCGCATACTTGCAGGGAACGTGGTGGAGAAATGCAAACTCTTTGCAGGGCATATCCACACCCTTGCAGGACAAGCAAAGGCGTGGACGGAGCGCACGGTTAAGGCTTTGGAAGATGTCACACCCGAACTGATACCCTACGAGGAGCTGGACTTCAACATGGGCGAGCGTTGGATTCCGACAGAAGTCTATGCCGACTTTGCCGAGCATTTGTTTGATGTCAAGGCCGATGTGGTGTACTTTGACGTGAACGACACCTATGTTATTTCCCTGCACGGATATTCCCCGGCGGCATACAACCTCTACTGTTCTCACGGTTACACAGGCGAGAAACTGTTTGCCTATGCCCTGCATGACACCGTTCCCGAAATCAAGAAAGAGGTGATGCGTGGCGGCGAATGGGTGAAAGTACCCGATGAAGAAGCGATGCAGGAGGTGGCAACCAAGATACAAGAGATAAGGGGCAAGTTCAACGCTTGGCTTGACAGCCAGCCCATCGCCGTGCGTGACGAGTTGGTAAGGCTCTACAACGAACGCTTCAACTGCTATGTGCGTCCGTCTTACGACGGCTCGGCGCAGACATTCCCCGGCCTGTCCTTTGCGCAGTTCCCCTACGATGACCTCTACCCCTCGCAGAAAGATGCCATTTGGATGATTAAGCAGAACGGCGGCGGCGTGTGCTGGCATGAGGTCGGCGCAGGGAAAACAATGGTAATGTGCGTGGCGGCATACGAAATGAAACGCTTGGGATTGGTGCAGAAGCCTATGATAATAGGGCTGAAAGCCAACGTACATGAGATAGCCGACTGTTTCCGCAAGGCTTACCCATCGGCAAAGTTGCTTTATCCCGGCAAGGAGGATTTCACCCCTGCCAACCGTGAGGAGCTTTTCAGCAAAATCAAGAACAATAATTGGGATTGCATCATTCTGACGCATGACCAATTCGCCAAGATACCGCAGTCGGAAGAAACGATGTACGGCATCATGCAGCAGGAACTTGACGATGTGGAACGCTCCCTGCAAGTGTTGGAGGACAGCGTCATGGGGTGGCGCAACCACCGTATGCAGAAGGGATTGGAGAAACGGCAGGAAAACCTTTCGGCAAGCCTCCAGTCGTTGAAAAAGCGCATTGAAGAAAAGAAAGACGGCGGCATTGATTTTCATTCCATGGGTATCGACCATCTGCTTGTAGATGAGTACCATACGCATAAAAACTTGATGTTCCAGACACGCCATACAAGGGTTGCAGGCATCGGTAACAACCAAGGCTCGCAACGTGCGATGAACTTGCTGATAGCCATCCGTGACATCCAAAAGCGTACAGGAAAGGATTTGGGTGCTACATTCCTGTCGGGTACGGTGGTGGTGAACGCACTGACCGAGTTATATGTGCTGTTCAAGTATTTGCGCCCCAAGGAACTTGCCAAGCAACGTGTAAGTTGCTTTGACGCATGGGCAGCCATTTTCACCAAGAAGACCACCGACTACGAGTTGAACGTGACAGGCTCAATCAAACGCAAAGAGCGTTTCCGCACCTATATCAAAGTGCCGGAATTGGCGGCTTTCCTGCGTGAAATCACGGATTACCGCACGGCTGAAATGATAAACCTTGACATTCCCGAAAAGAACGTGCGTTTCCTTTCGGACAAACCGACCATGGAACAAGAGGCGATGATTGAGCGGTTGGTGCGCTTCGCCAATAGCGGAGAATGGTCAGATTTGGGTTTGGAAGCCCCTGCACCCGAGCACATGGATAAGGCGAAGATGCTGATAGCTACCAATGTGGCAAGGAAGATGGCATTGGATATGCGTCTGTTGGGCAGTCAGTTCAGCGATGACCCTGCCAACAAAGCCTCACGTTGCGCACAGACCATCTATGAGTATTATGTGAAATCAAATGCCCACCGTGGCACACAATTCGTATTCAGCGACCTTTCCACCTACAAGCCGAACGAGTGGAATGTCTGCCAAGACATCAAGGACAAGTTGGTGGCGATGGGTGTTCCAGCCAATGAGATACAATTCATCCAAACCGCCAAGACCGAAAAGGCAAGGAAGAAGATTTTTGAGGGTATGAACAACGGCACTATCCGTGTGCTGTTCGGTTCTACTTCCATGCTCGGTACAGGAGTGAATGCCCAGCAGAGGGCGGTGGCGGTGCATCACTTGGAGGTACCCTGGGTGCGACATGAAGTCGCATAGATAATTGTTGGAATGATACTTACGGGTATCAGCTTTAACCCGCTGTTCCGTCAGCGGTAGCCTACCGACCGATGCACCTTAATGTTGTATTAAGCGGTCGGGACGAAGTACACTTTCGCAAGACAAGACAGAACCGTGAGGGGAAGTCAAGTACGGTTAGTAT